>JAYVJH010000146.1:0-2300 GCA_043769455.1 Runella sp.
TCGATATGAGAAGCGTCTAATTTTACCTCTGTAAAAACGTCTGCATCAGTGTTTTTGACATATTGAAAATAATAAACAAGCAAGCAGTTTACCACAAATATTAGCCCAATAATCCCGTAAAATAATTTACCTCTATTTGTTTTCATTTAGTTACGGTAGTTTTAGCTTGAAAGACACCAAAACGTGGTTTTTGGGCTTCATTGACACAATTTTTTTCAATATTTTACTATCGCCCATTTTAAAATCGCTGTCATTCATTTGGTCTGGGTCAAGTTTTGCCAGAAAATAATCACCTTTCAAATCAATAATACCAAAACCTGCAATAGCACTATTGAAACCTTTGTACTCGAAGTTTACTTCATCGTCAAATGACACGTTGCGTTTTTTGTCGTGAATAAAAAACTTAATTGTACTTTTACTCATATAGTAAAACGCAAGGTATTTATCGTTTTCAAAAATTGGCTTTGATAAGTATTCGTATTCGGCAGCGTGTTTTGCATATTTGCCAAAACTTAATTTATACTCTTCTGGTAAAGCCAGTTTACCAAAATCAACCGAATATTTTTGAATAATCTTATTGTCTGAAAAATATCCAATTCTATTCTCTAACGATTTTGCCACAACTATACCGCTTTCGTTTCTATCTACAATTCCAGACAAAGTACATATCCAGTCTGAGTTTTTTTCGGGGCATACCAATTTGTCTTTAACTTTTAAGTCTCTGTCGCAAACCATCAAATCGCAAGTACCAGACAGTTCGTTTGGGTTTGAGTTCAAGAAAAGCAAAATACCGTTGTCTATCAGCGTAAAGCTATATGCATAAACAGGCAATTTTTGTTCAGAAATATAGCCCCCATCTTTACTGTATTTTAGTAGTACCCTCTTGGATTCTGATAAAACGAATATATCACCTGTATTTTTGTCAATATCAAAAAAGTCCATACTTAAATATTCGCCTGGGCCTGCTCCAATATTACCAATTTGTTTGATAAACTTACCATCGGTTGTAAACTCTAACAGCGCTATTGTTTTTTCGTCTCTGACATAAATTTTATCATTGGCAAACTTTACTTGGCTAAGTTCTGCAATAATTTTGGGATAGTCCAATGCTATGATTTTGTAGTCTGTTATCAGTGTGTCGAGGTCGAACTTGCCTTTGTGTTTAAACTCGGTTACACTAATTTTTTTAATAGTATCAGCCACTTTATTTTTATCAGAAATCTGGCACGCTACCACTAATAAAGGTAGTCCTGTTTGAAGAATATTTATCAAAAAATTTGAGAATCGCATGGCTTTGTGAAGTTTAAAACCGACAGATTTAAGTTTCGTAAAATCTGTCGGTTGGTTAGTTGTAAAGTCAAAATTATTCTTGCGGTGACGAATTACCTGGACAGTCATTTGCTTGACACGTGCTACGACCCTCCGTACATAGAGAACCATATGCAACCACAATTGGGCCATTATTTGTATTCAAGGTACATTGTGTTTGTTGGGCTCTTTGACCATTCCATGCCTGAGCGGGGAAGGCCAGTTTCATCAGTGGAATGAAACACATTGTTGTCATGATGATTTTAGATTTCATTTTTTTGATCGTTTAAATGTTTCAAAATAATACCGACCTTTCGGATGCAGGACTGTTGTAGCTAAAACGCTAAAATATTTTTCTAAAAAGTAGCCTTTGCTACTTTGGCGATACAACGTAAGACAATAGATTTTATATTACCAAATATTTTTCGATATTTATTTAATGGTAAATATTTGGTAGTAATGTGGTTTCACTATTTGATAGAATAGCGGGTATTGGTATTTTTGGAGTGTTTAAATGATATTCTGTATCTTTGCCTTATATTATTTTACAAAAACAACAGACAATGAATATTTTGATTACGGGAGGGGCGGGTTTTGTAGGTTCATCGCTGGGGCTGGCACTCAAAGCCAATTATCCATCATATACTATTTATGCATTAGACAATCTCAAACGCAAAGGCTCTGAACTCAATATCAGCCGATTGGCTAAGGCAGGTATCAATTTTGTGCATGGCGACATCAGAAACAAAGAAGATTTTGACTCACTGCCAGCCGTCGATTTGGTAATCGAAGCCTCCGCCGAGCCATCGGTTTTGGCTGGCTTAGACGGCACTCCCGACTACTTGATAAACACCAATTTGTTTGGAACTGTAAACTGCCTCAACTACGCACTCAAACACAAGGCGAAGTTTATTTTTCTGTCCACCAGTCGGGTTTATCCCATCAAGACCATCGAAACCTTGAATTTTATCGAAGAGGCTACTCGTTTTTCA
>JAYVJH010000147.1:0-11224 GCA_043769455.1 Runella sp.
GCGTTTTTTTGTTCGGGAGAGAGTTTATAGTTGGGGTTAGCTACTTTGTTGGGGTCAGAGATTTCGGCTTCGCCTGTTTTGATTTTATTGGCAAACGACTCCAATCGAGCATAAGCCCGCTCATCGTTAGGGTTGAAGTCTCTCACTATGTTATCTAAGTCGCTGATATTGGCTTGGGTCGAAGCAATATCGCCTGCTATTTGGGTTGTTATTACCTCCATAGCATAGTCCAATTCCCAGCCACCCGACTGGTTATTGAGTACACTTCTGGCTCTGGTTGTGGCACTATTGGCCGATGCCATACCTTGCGATACTGTTTTAAGATTTGAGATAGACATCTCAAAATCTTTTATTTTTTCGTCAAACGCATGGCCATAGTTCATTAACTTACGGTCTAATTTACCAAAAATATTGGCTCTCGATGCAAAAGTATCTACCAAACTGGCATAAGTCTGCGACTCAGACACAGCACGGTTGCCATCGCCGAGGGTGCTGGTCAAGCGGTTTTCCATTGTTACATAGTCGTCAGTTTCTTTGATGGCTTCACCTTTTTGAGCAACCAATTTTTCGAGTTTATCTTTCAATAGTGCTGCTTCTTCTTTGCGCTCTAAGGCTTTTTCTTGGGCCTTTTTAGCCGAACCTTGTGCTTGCAACGCCGACTGTTTCATTTGTACTTTGCAGGCATTGATTTCATTTTTGGCTGACTCAAACTCTTTGCGAGAGCCTTTCATTTTTTGTAATTGGTCTTCCAGTTCAGCAAATGGGGCAGACTCTATCAGTAGTTTGTGTGCCGATCGGACAATTCTACGAAATAATTTATAAATCACTGGCGACAACATCACGGCCAATGCCACCGTAGCGAAAACCGAAATGGCCGCAATGGTTTTGCTCAAAGCCACCAGCACAACGGGTAATATAAACCCAAAAAAGCCATAAGCTACCAGCCCAAGCAGCAGCAAGCCTACCAACCAGCCGATGGATTTTTCGCCTTTTTTCCAAGTCGTTACCTGGCGGTTGGCTTGTTCGGACTCTGTCGGAATACTCAAATGTTTCATGATAGGCAAGTCTGGCACCATCAATGCACGTTGTTCAGCAGGGTTTATCATTTTTAGTTTTGGGTTAAAGATTTTATAGTGAATATACTTGTTCAGTTTTTAATATTCGCTAATCACTATTCGTTATTTTATATATTGCTTAATGCCATTTTCGATGAGCGTTATTTCATTCAAAACACTGTCTTTGGCAGTGGTAGTGGCGGTCATTTTTTGTTCTATTTCTACAAATTTAGCATTAAACTTGGCATCAATACCTTTGAGGGCTTCTATTTTTTCGGCCTGCGATTTTTCTAAATTAACGAGTTGTTGCCGTAGCTGTGCAAGTTGCTGCTCTATGTTGGCAATATCGACGTTGAGTTGTTTTTGTTCGTTGGCTTTTTCGGTGTCTATTGTTCCTCTTTTTTGTTGCCCTGCGCTTACTGTACCATCAAAAGCTGTTTGGAGTTCTTTCTTATAAAAATTGGCCGAGTCCAGCAAAAACTGGGGGCTACATTTGGGGTTCAGTAACTTGGCACCTTCGTAGGCCGTCTTGAAATGCTCTATTGAGGGGTTTGGACTGGTGCGGAGCAGCATCAATGAAAATTCATAGAAGTCGAAACCTGACTGGTTTTTTTCCTCCAGCAGTTTTTTGAATCGACTTCGTAAATCTTCTACAAAATCGTTGGGGACATTCTGTATGCTACCTCCAAAATTGGGAGATGGAATTGACGGAACACTATTGACAGATGGAGCTGTATCTGGAGCGGTTTCGGGTGGTAATTCTACAAAAACACTTGCTATGTTTCTGAGCCAGCCGCTCATACTCGATTTTTGTTCTTCCATTGACGTACTGTTATTTAATTATCGTATCTACTGATACTTGACAACAAAACAAATAAATACTTCGGTAGTTTAGTGATTGATATACACAAACGGCCAAAAATCGGGTAATTGAAGCCTATTTTTGTGATGGGTTTTCAGTCCATATTAGCCTCATAATACGCAACATTGTTTTCTTTCAAAAACTGTTTGATGATATTGGCGTGTATGCAATGCCCAACGTGCAAAAATGGGTGATTGGAAATCTTGGCTCGGTGTGTTTCGAGATTTACTTCATAGTCAATCATATCGAAGCCCAAATGTAAATGTCTCGTCATGCTTTGCATACCATAAACTACACCGTTGGTATCAAAAAGTGGCCCACCGCTTTGCCCTCTCAAGCCCGGTGTACTCATTTCGATTCCCCATATTTTGAGCGTTTCGTTGTAGAGATGTCTGGTTACGATGCCATCAATAGGGAAAGACGGGGTTTGGCTCTGTCCTTCGTTTGTCCATTCGATGTCGTCGATGTTGGCATTGTACCTAAAATTGGTAAACTCAGGAAAAGGATAGCCAAGCCGGCACAGGTACTTACCCTGTTTGACGGCATAGCCCTCAGGGGTAAAAATAGCTGGTGGGCCGTACTGCCGCTTGTTGGCGTTCTTAAATTTAATAATCGCCAAGTCAAGATGTGGGTGTAATGTTACCTCAATTTCACTGAGGTCTTCAAAACAGTTTAAAAACCGTGTTTCTTGATTGGTGGCAATTCCTTGCCGATAGCCGTATTTTTGTTCAAGTCTTTCTAATAATAAATTTCGCTCGGGCAGGTTGTCTATTTTGAGACGCTCGCTAACGAAACTTCGATAGTGTGCATTTATATTTTCACTTTGAATGATTACCTGCGCTACGTGCTTACAAGTAACGGCACAACCCAGTTCGTTTACAAAAAACAACGTGCCAGTACCTGCCAAAACCTGCGTGTCTTTGTATGCCCGTGAGATGAAATGAATAGGACGTGTAAACTGATGCGCTTTTTCGACGGCTGATACAAACATTTTTAATAAAAATTAACATAAAATGGGCTAACAAAGTCAAATACCCAAGCCTATAAATCGCTAAAATCGAAGTCCTCCAAAAACTTGGTCGTAAACATACCCGACTTAAAAGTGGGGTCGTCCATGAGTTTGATATGAAACGGAATGGTTGTTTTGATGCCCTCAATCACAAACTCTTGCAGTGCACGTTTCATGCGGGTCAGTACTTCTTCACGGCTTTGGCCCGACACTATGAGCTTGGCTATCATTGAGTCGTAGTTGGGTGGAATGGTATAGCCCGCATACACATGACTATCGACCCGCACCCCGTGGCCACCTGGAATGTGTAAGTTGGTGATTTTGCCTGGACTTGGTCTAAAACCATTACGAGGGTCTTCGGCATTGATGCGACACTCCATTGAGAATTTTTTGGGGCTGTAATTATCGCCAGAAATAGGCTCTCCAGCAGCTACCTTTATTTGTTCTTTGATGAGGTCAAAATCTGTAACTTCTTCGGTAATAGGGTGTTCGACTTGAATACGGGTGTTCATTTCCATAAAATAAAACTTGCCGTATTTATCCACCAAAAACTCCACTGTACCTGCGCCTTCGTAACCTATGGCCGTTGCACCTTTAATGGCTGCACGACCCATTTCTTCACGTAGCTCTGGAGTCACGATTGGAGAGGGAGTCTCTTCAAGTAATTTTTGATGCCTGCGCTGAATCGAGCAATCTCGCTCCGACAAATGGCAGACTTTGCCGTATTGGTCGCCTACTATCTGGATTTCTATGTGTCGGGGTTCTTCTACAAATTTTTCTAAATATAACGCATCGTTACCAAATGCTGCACCCGACTCCATTCTGGCATCGTCCCATGCTTTCTGAAACTCGGACTCGTCTTTGATAACCCGCATACCACGACCACCGCCACCAGCCGTAGCCTTGACAATGACAGGATAGCCGATACCCTTAGATAGCTTCATACCTTGCTCGACAGACTCCAGCAGCCCTTCTGAACCAGGAATAACAGGCACACCCGAGGCACGCATGGTAGCTTTGGCAGTGGCTTTGTCGCCCATCAAGTTGATTTGCTCGGCTGTTGCACCAATAAATTTGATACCATATTCTGCACAAATTTTTGAAAATTCAGCATTTTCTGACAAAAAACCATAACCCGGGTGAATGGCATCTGCACCCGTAACTTCGGCAGCAGAAATGATGGCCGGGATACTAAGATAAGACTGCCGACTTGGCGGCGGGCCGATACAAACTGCCTCATCGGCAAATTTGACATGAAGGCTCTCACGGTCGGCGGTTGAATAAACGGCTACCGTTTTGATGCCCATTTCTCGGCAAGTGCGTATGACTCGCAGGGCTATTTCGCCACGATTGGCAATAAGTATTTTTTTAAACATCTTTTCAGTTATCAGTTGTCAGTAAACAGTTATCATTTATCAGTTATGACAAAGCCACTTGTGGCCTATAAACGAAGCAGTTATCGTTAACTGTTTATTGATAACTGATAAATGTTCACTGACAACTGTATTAGTTTGGTTCTACTAAAAACAAGGGTTGGTCGTACTCTACTGGAGTGGCATTTTCTACCAAAACCTTAACGATTCGGCCAGTAACGTCAGACTCTATCTCATTAAAAAGTTTCATGGCTTCTATAATACACACGGCTTTACCAATGGTTACTTCATCGCCAATTTCAATAAAAGGTGGTTTGTCTGGCGACTGTGTACGATAAAACGTCCCAATCATTGGCGACTTGATGGTCAGGTATTTTGAGTCATCGTTTTTGGGTGCTGCTGCCGCTGGCGGTGTAGTAGATGCCGCTTGTGGCTGTGGTGCAGCCACTTGTTGAGGTGCTGCGGGTTGTGCCATGGCCATCATTTGCTGGGGTGCGGCTACCATCTGGATTGGTGCTGGGGCGTGGCGTTTTACACTGATTTTCAGTTCACTGGTCTCAACGTTTACTTCATCAAGCCCTGAATTGGCAATAAAATCAATTAGTTTCTGAATTTCTCTGGTTTCCATAGGTTTTGGGTAGTTAGTCATGGGTTGTTAGTGGTGAGTCGTTGGTTTTTTGGGGAAATTAGCTTCACAAACTACCCAAAACTAGTGGCTCACGACTGAAAAACTATTTTACTCTTTCGACATACTCACGGGTACGGGTATCTACTTTTATTTTTTCTCCTTGTTCTATAAACATCGGTACCATGATGCGTGCGCCTGTCGATACATTTACGGGTTTGCGTGGATTGTTAGCCGTATCGCCTTTTATTCCCGGCTCTGCGTAAGTGATTTCGAGTTCTACAAACGGTGGTAGCTCACAAGTGAGTGGTGCATCGTTTTCGGTATTTAGCAATATTTCAACTTCTTGACCTTCTTTCATCAAGTCGGCACTATCAATAAGTTTTTCGGGTAGCGATATCTGATCGAATGTTTCAGTGTCCATAAAATTGAAGCCCATTTCGTCCTGATACAAAAACTGGAACTTACGTCTTTCTACTCTAACGGGAAAAATCGAAGCCCCCGATGTAAATGTATTGTCTATCACTTTGCCACTGGTGAGGCTCTTGATTTTAGTACGAACGAAAGCATTGCCTTTGCCAGGCTTAACGTGCTGAAATTCAATTATTTGAAATAAATCATTATTAAAGTTCATTACTAATCCATTACGGATGTCTGTGGTAGTTGCCATTTTATTGGGTTGAAAATTAACGTTTTTTAAGTATTTGGGTGCAAATCGTTTTGCTTTTTGACGATGTGGGCCATACGGTCTTCAAGAGATAGCTTCAAACCAGAAGCAGGTTTGGTGAGCAACCATTCGACAAATAGCTCAGATGTTAGAAACTGCTTTTTAAAGTCATACTCCAAAGTATCTATTCCTAATTTCTTGTTCATACGATAAGTAGATTGAAGTGATACGAATTAGGTAATTTTTCAATTCAAAGGTAAAGGATATAAACTTGTTTTTCAAACTGTAACCAATCATATAACTAAACTCTCCAAAATCCTGGTATTGTAACGAACTGCTGTAAAAAACATACTCAATTTCGTCAGCTGTGATACATTGATTTTTGAGTTCTTTAATGTCAATAAACGAAAAATCAAATTCTGGTAACTCCATAATTTCTTTTTTCAATACGCCCACTTAACATAAACTGCACCCCAAGTAAAGCCCCCGCCGAAAGCCGCCAAAATGAGATTATCGCCTTTTTTGAGTTGGCTTTCATAATCCCATAAACACAGTGGAATGGTGGCTGCAGTAGTATTGCCGTATTTTTGAATGTTGAGCATTACTTTGTCCATACCAACGTTCATACGGTTGGCGGTGGCGGCTATGATGCGTTTGTTGGCTTGGTGCGGCACAAGCCATGCTACATCATTGCCTGTGAGGCTGTTGCGTTCCATAATTTCGGCAGACACATCGGCCATATTTTTGACGGCAAATTTAAACACTTGTGGCCCTTCTTGGTGAATATAGTGCATTTTGTTAGCAATCGTCTGGGTAGTTGGTGGGTAGGCACTGCCGCCACCTTTCTGAATCAAATAGTCTTTGCCAGTGCCATCTGAGCGCAAAATAAAATCTTGGATTCCAAATGTTGCATCTTCTGAGGGTTCGAGCAAAACAGCTCCTGCACCATCGCCAAAAAGCACGCAGGTTGTGCGGTCGGTATAATCCACGATAGCCGACATTTTGTCTGTACCTACAACGACTACTTTTTTCATTCGCCCCGACTCTATAAACATAGCCCCAGTTGTGAGGGCATTGATAAAGCCCGAACAGGCTGCGGCTAAGTCATAACTTGCTTTTTGATGTATGCCTGCTTCGGTACATATCAGATTGGCGGTAGCTGGAAAAAAATAATCGGGTGTTACGGTAGCGCAAATCAGCAGGTCTATGTCTTCGGGATTGGTATTGGTTTTTTCGAGTAGTTGCTTCACGGCCTGTGCGCCCATGAACGACGACCCAAGTCCCTCACCTTTCAGAATACGCCGTTCTTTAATTCCTGTACGAGATGTTATCCATTCGTCGTTTGTTTCAACCATTTTCTCCAACTCGGCATTGGTCAGCACGTAGTCAGGTACATATCCTTGAACACCAGTAATCGCAGCACGTATTTGATTCATGTTTTGAATGTATAATGTAAAATGTATGATATAAAATATGTAGTGAATGGTTTTTGTCTTAATTATCCATTATTCATTTTCAACTATACATTGATATTTAACTCAAAGATTTGATAATTTGGGTGTAAACGGCGGCATTTACTTGCTTATAAGCCCAGCCAATCATGTTTTTGATAGCCGTTGGCGACGAAATACCATGGGCTATCATCACGTTGCCATTGACCCCTAATATAGGACTACCCCCTACGGTTTCATAGTTCATACTGTTCATTATTTCATCGTCAATACCACGCTCTATGGCCAAGTCATAGATAGATTCAGCCATTTTGAATACAATATTACCATTAAAACCATCGGTAACAATAACGTCAGCTTTGTTGCTCAGTATGTCTTTACCTTCTACATTGCCTACAAAATTGATACGGGTGTTATTTTTTAGTAGCTGATGCGCTGCCTGTGCTACGAGCGAACCTTTTTGCTCTTCTTCGCCGATATTGAGCAATGCAACACGAGGTGATTTTATATTGAATGTATGCTGGACAAATATTGAGCCTATCAGTCCAAACTGTTCTAATTGTTCTGGTTTGCAGTCTGCATTTGCGCCTATGTCTATGACGGTTGTGTAGCCGCCATTGCGCTGTGGCAATACACCTGCAATGGCTGGCCGCATGACACCCTCAATGGCTTTGATACTAAACAACGCACCGACGTGCATGGCACCTGTGTTGCCTGCACCACAAAAGACATCTAATGTTTTGTCCTTCAATAATTTAAAACCAACTGCAATACTCGAATTTGGCTTTTTGGAGAGGGCTTTGACTGGATGTTCGTCCATTTCGATTACCTCATCTGCGTGGATAATCTTTATGTTTGACCCTGAATGGTCGTTTTCTGAAAGCAAAGCAGCTATCACATCATGCTTACCAATCAATACAATTTCTGCATCTTTGGGTAGCTCACGAGCAGACACCACCGCACCAGCCACAATGGCCTGTGGAGCGAAATCACCGCCCATTGCATCTATTCCAATCTTCATTCAGGGGGTAAAGTTTTGGTTTAAGGAATGGTAAAAGTACAACTATTAGATATGCAAAAAAGCATTTGTCCGCAATTTTTTATGATTAAATTACTTACAAATGCTTTTTTTGTATCATAAACAAGTGGTTTACAATGGCTTGTATGCCTCTATCACCATTTTTCCTTTGTAAAACAAATTGCCCTCAAATACGTGCGCACGGTGCAGTACGTGTACTTCACCAGTTGTACTGTCGGTAGCGAGTTGTTTGCCACTAAGTGCATCGTGCGACCGACGCTTATCTCTACGTGTGCTTGAATGTCTCCGTTTTGGATGTGCCATGTTATTGGTTATTATTTATTTTAATTTACTTAATCCTGCCCACCGTGGGTCTGTTGTTTGTGGTTCTTCTGTTTGCAACGAGCTATAAACCAGAATTTCCTCATCTTCTGTATCACTATTTCTAAAACGTGGGTGTAGTTTTTTCATGGGCAACGACAGCGCAATGAACTCAAATATATGTGCTGCCAAGCTCAACTGTACAGTATTTTGTTTTATTACTTCTATTTCGTCTGTCAGAACCGAACTTTGATCGCCAAATTTATAAATCAATCGCTCTTTCAAGCTAATTGGTTCTGAGAACATATCGAGGCTGCGGTCGCAAACTAAATCTACTTGGCCAACAATCACAAAATCGACGATGACCATTGTTTCGGACTTATTGAGCAACAATTTTGCCTTGAAGCTACCACTTTCAATGAGTTCTTGTTCTAATTGCTGGAAAAACCCAGAATCTGATTCAAATTCGTACTCGTGTTGCTTGTTGGGCAAACCAAATATATCAATGTCGTATTGTGGGTGGGCTTTCACGGTACTTTATTTCAAAATGGAGTGCAAAATTATGGATTTTCTCTGAAATTTGCAACTATTGACAAAAAATGAACCCAAATTATTAAAACCAAATTGACATTTAGTACGTTATTAGCAGCAACAACAAAAACCTGATGATACTCTCAGAAACAGATATAGACCGTATTGTACAAATGGCTTGGGAAGACCGAACAACTTTTGAGGCCATCGAAGCACAGTTTGGCCTCAAAGAAAAAGATGTGATTGTACTCATGCGCCAGCAAATGAAGCGTAGCAGCTTTGATATGTGGCGCAAGCGAACCAATGGCCGCAGTACCAAACATGCCCAACTCAGAGACGACTCCACGGACAGATTCAGATGTAAACTACAACGGACGATAACGTCTAATAAAATGTCTAAACGATAAAATGAAAAACGTCAAAAAACAAAACCTGCCCTCCAAAGTCTGCATCGTGTGCTTGCGACCGTTTACGTGGCGCAAAAAATGGGAAAAAGTTTGGGACGAAGTGAAATATTGCAGCGACAAATGTAGAATGAACAAATAATCTTGGTTTTGTGATTTACCCAAACTTTTTGACACATTCGACCGTTAGAAAGTCGTAAGGCAATGCTTTATATAGTTTTTCAACAATCAAAACTCGTTTTAAATGTACGCCGTAATCACCGCTTTTGTAGGACATTGGTACTTGTCGCTATTTTGCCAAACGTTTTTTTTACACCGTTATTCTGCCCATAAAATGTTCAATATGAACAAGTTTTGGGAGAAGTTTTTTTACTTTCTTACCTATCTTTCGCAAGGCTCGTCTTACCTAAGTCCTCGTGCTTATGCCATCTTGCACCGTATGCACCACGCATACAGCGACACTGAAAAAGACCCGCACTCGCCACACCATACCGAAAACGTGTTTACGATGATGATGAAAACCAAAGACATCTATAACGCCGTGCTAAGAAACAAAGCCAAAGTAGAAATGCGTTTTGAGCGGGACTATCCGCATTGGGTGTTTTTAGAAAAACTCGGCGACTCGTGGGTTTCTCGTCTGGGCTGGGGTATTCTCTATTCTGCTTTTTATATCTTTGCGTTTGTTTATTTGGATATGCACTGGGCGTTTTTCTTGTTGTTGCCTGTTCACTTCTTGATGGGGCCAGTTCATGGTGCTATCGTAAACTGGAGCGGCCACAAGTACGGCTATCAGAACTTTGATAACCATGACAAGTCTAAAAATTCACTGATTTTTGATGTGTTAATGATGGGCGAATTGTTCCAAAACAACCACCACAAGCTACCCAACAGCGTAAACTTCGGTGCCAAATGGTACGAACTTGACCCTACCTATCCTGTCATTAAGTTCTTACATTGGTGCAAGGTTATTGAATTGAAAAAAGAATCGTGATAGTATGAAAAATACGACTGACAACACAACACACGCCCATATTATTGAAGCCGAACGATATTTGAGTAATGCCCGGGAAATTTTATCAGAAAAAGCAGGTAAAATCGGACGATTTTATTCTGATAAAAAGTACGTTCGTATGGCTGGAAATACAGCTTGGAATGGTATTTTGGAGGCCATCGACGGCACTTTCAACGTCCGAGATAGCATGAAAAAAAACCAAAGACCTGATATAAAAGATTATCAGCAAATAATTGGCAAAAGAGACCAATCAAAACTTAAACTTTTTAATGTGGCCTATGACATTCTGCACAAAACGTTAGGCTATGATGGTAATCTTAACGTCGTTGTGGTACAAGAAGGGCTGTCAGAAGCCGAAGAACTTATCAAATGGTGCGAGGGTGTTTCGTAGCCAAAAACAATCTAATTAAATCTTGAATAACCTCTTTCCAATATTTGTTAAACTACATAACCGCCACGTGCTGATAGTAGGTGGTGGCTATGTGGGTTTAGAAAAACTGCAAGCCCTCACAGCCAACTCTCCCGAGGCGACTGTTACCATTGTTTCGCCACAAATTAGAGCCGAAATTATAGACATTGCCGCCCAAAACCAGCGCATCTCGTTGATTTATGACAGCTACCATTCTGATTTCTTAAAAACTGCCGACTTGGTACTGGCCGCTACCAATTTTAAAGAAATAAACGCCCAAATTTATAGCGACTGCCAAGCCCAAAAAATATGGGTCAATGTGGCCGACACACCCGACTATTGCGATTTTTATCTGAGTTCGGTAGTACGCAAAGGCGATTTGAAAATTGCGATTTCGACCAATGGCAAGTCGCCTACATTAGCCAAAAGAATACGGGCATTGCTCGAAGAAATCATACCAGATTCTATCCAGGAAACACTCGACAAC
>JAYVJH010000148.1:0-4112 GCA_043769455.1 Runella sp.
CCGACACCATACGACTCTCCGTTCATATTCAACTCATCGATTGACCAGTTAAGCATTTTTTTTTGAAAGTTAGAGGGTTCTAATGGTACATAATTTGCAGGAAGTTTAAAATTATGTTCGCCAATTATTGTTGCATAAATCTCTACCATATCTTCAGATGAGGTCGATATATTTGCGTTGCTACTTATGTCTGAGTCTTGGCTTAGAAAGGGGCAAACAATAGACCGAATTTGCATGATTCGCTCTTCTACCACAATTTTATCTCGTCCGATCGCATTGATAACGACCCTCACATATTGAATATCCGCTACTTTTAGCTTGAAGTATTTGCCAAGCCAATCAACATGTTCAAAAAGTAAAGTACGCCCGTTTGACTGACGGTCAAAACCCCCAAACCGAGCTGCTATCAGTGGTGTATGGTCAAAGTATGTTCCTTGATGTGTTATTTCTAAAACCTTTTCCATACCCTACCACCTATTTGTATGTCCTTTGCCAAACATTTTCATATCTCTTGCTGAGAGCGTGAGGCTGGTTGTCATAGACGACGAGCCACTTTCAGTAAAACTTTCGCTGTACTGTACGCAGTAAACATCGGTCATTTCGAGTTGCTTTTGGTTTTGGCCACTGTCAATGTTCTTAAAAACGATTTTGGCCGTTGGTTTTTTACCGTCAGCATCAATCATCCATTCCCAGAGTTCTTTGGCATGGGCTTCGTCTGAGGAGTCCACCTGCACAAATACTGTACCGCCATAGACCTTGGACGATACACGGCCTTTGTCATCGATAGACTGCGACAAAGAATAACTACATGAAATAATCGGGAGGCCGTCGCCGGTTGGTGCGCCGCCGCCTGTCCATGTCAAATAAGCGTCAAATGATGATGCTGGCATAGTTGTAAGTGTTTAAATTGTTTTGAAAAAAATAGTTAAGTTTGTAGCAAAATAGAATAAAATGAAAATAAAAAGTTTTAAATATTGGATAACCCAAGACCTTCATGACCAATTTGGTATTAGACGAGTCTATGATTCTGTTTTACTTGACGAATGGTTGGAGGCCACAAACGAAGTTTCTACCGAAGAAACTGAACGCTTAGAGTTATTTCGTACTGGACTAAGCAAAAATGCTGAATTTTGGAACGAAGAAGAACTCAAAATGAAATTCATAGGGCCACTGATTGAATTTGTTAAAATTGATTCCGAAAATTTTAGAACTTTTTATGACCGCCCCATTAGTGTTACCATTAACAACATTCCACTAAGTGGTATTCTTGATATGGTGGTTGCAACAGGGTTTCAAATTCCCAAAAAACCCTTCTTTTGTGTCCATGAATATAAACAAGAGTCGAAACGAGACGGAGACCCCAAGGGACAGCTACTAGTTGAAATGATTGCGCTACAAGCCATTAACCAACCCGACGAAAATCCTATTTATGGTTGCTATGTATTGGGGCGAAATTGGTTTTTTGTTATCCTCAAAGGTACAGAATACGCTGTAAGCAATGCCTTTGATGCCTCACAAAGCGATATATTTACTATTTTTAAAATGCTCAAAAAAGTCAAAGAGTATGTTATTGAAATGACCAAAGAATCCTAATTAAAGTCCACCATCGTAAAGCATTGACCATTGTTTGAGATATGTTATGGCAGCACGGTGGTCGCTTCGTGCCAGCGGTCTCCGACCAGTTAGTCGGCATTTTAAATACCGACTAACGAGAAAAAAATATTTATTTTGTTCCTAAAAAAAGCATAAATTCAGCTTTCCTGAAAGGTGATGAAAATACATCTCCAACGGTATAATAATTGGAACGGTCTTTGGCATAATCATAACCATATTTGGCTAATGTGAAGCGGTCGTCATCAAATCGAAAAATGGAAACAATTTGCTTTATCTGAAGACTTGTAAAGCATTGGTTTTTGTTACGAATTATGCTCACGGCTGCGGTCTGTTGTGATGAACTGCCTATTTCGCTACGAATAGCTTTGAGGATACTCGGCATTTCTTCATCGGCCACATAACACTGGCCTATTGTGCCGCCATTGCCACTCACTATAATAACTTGTGGGGCCTGCTGTGGCGGTGAGGTTACTGGGGGCGGACTGTATGCAGGTGCAGGTCTGGGCAGTGCGTCCGTAGCATCTCTTGAGATTTTGTAAACACCCTTTTTATTGACCTCAATCATAAAACTATGGGCGTAGTATTGTCCATTGAGCGTAAAATTGTCTGAGACTTCGCCCAAATCGCTGTTTTCAAAAACGATCTTGACACGTATGCGACTCGCCACGTTGGTATCGGTTACGCTGCCTTCTGGCTTTTTGTTTATTTTTCGACCGTTCAAAACCAATATAAAAGGCTCATCATGGACCGTAAAAAACGTAACATTGTTCTTGGACTGCGCCCAAAGCGTAGGAATAAAGATAACCGTTAAGATGGTTAGTGTGAGTATAGTCTTCATGTTGGTTTTTGTTTTAATTTCAAATAATCTATTGGCGAGTAAAGACATAATCTATTTTCCAGTCCGTTATCTTTAACGTCATGGTCGTAGCAGTAATAGAAACTGGCCCTGACTCTAAGTTGTCCAATGTCAAGACATTGTCTTTTAGTTCATAATCGCCATCACCCCAGTTACTTACTGAATACGTATTGTCGGCCTTAAACTCGAAAACTTCTTTGCTAAGGTCTTTTTGTAGTTGCGACGCATCAACAAAATCTGTTGTGAGTGCTGTATTTCGGTTAGTAACTTGTGTCCATTTCCATTTTCCTAAAATCGAAGCAGGTGTTACATCTTTTGACTTACAGCCATCGAAGCCTACAAACATTGCCATCAGCAAAATAGGGGCAAAGAATAGTTTTAACTTTTTCATTGTGTTGTGCCTTTACGTCGCCACGTTGGTTTAAATTGTTTTGAAAAAAGGGTTATGTTATCTATTCTCTTCCGTGGTCTGTGTCCTCACTGGGGCGCATAGTCAGACCTAACCCATGTCCTGTGAAGACACAGGCCACGGAGAGGGGCGATAAAAATCTTTATTTAGGACAACTCAGATCATAGTCCCAGCCAGTGGTGCTACCCGTACAACCAGATACATACACCTGAATTATTTTGCTTGATGCACTTACGGGAATCTTAAAAGTGCCGTTTGCGCCCACAAAACCCGCACTTGGGTTGGCACAAGTACTAAGCGGCGGTGGCGGTGCTATGGCAGTACCTGTACCAGCTACCCATTTGCCGTCCAAAAAAACATCAATCCTGTCTGGCTTTTCATACGTTTCGTAGTCAATCGATACGTTACCACTTTTGCCGTTTAGGGCGTGTTCGGTTAGTGTTATACCCGCATTGCCTGATACATAGCCATCGCCACAGGCAAGGGGTGTTGTTGTCTTGACAGGAACGTTTACTGTTTTTGACAAAACAACGTTGCCAGTAGCCCCCACTAATTGCAAGAGCAAGACAAACTCGCCTTGAAGTATAGCTGGCAGCGTAATCGGAATAGCAAACTGACCACTGCTCCCTGCACCACTGACTGGAATGATAAAGTAAGTGTCGGCACCCTGTACTTGAATATAGGCAAATGCAACGGGCGTACTGCCTGAATAAGCAACAGGAATATACACCGTGCCACCAGTTGTAGAAACACTCAACGATGGGCTGTTGGTAACAGTCGATTTGGGTGCCGTTGCTGCTGCAGGCAAGCTACCCGAGGTTTGTTTTGTGTCGCTACTAAATATTAGTACCTTCGACAACGCTTTTGCATCTTTGGGATCAATGGGTGCAGGTGCTACGGCCTCGCCCGATTTGCAGGCATCGAAGCCTACAATGATGATCGTTAACAAAAACGGCAATAAAACTTGTTGTAATTTTTTCATGATTTTAAGAGTAAAAAAAAGTGATTAAAAAATATTTAAAATTTAAAAAGCATAACCCAACGACATTTTGAAAGCTGGTAATAAACCCACCGTCAGTGCGCCTCCGTCTTTGTCGGTAATGGCCTTGGTGGTACTCACAAAGGCATAGCTACCGCCTGCGGCAATGTCAAACACAAAATGTCCCGTCAAAAACTGATAACCTACCAAGCCTCGTAAATTGAGTAGCAGTACGGTTGCATTGCCAACAAGGG
>JAYVJH010000149.1:0-1577 GCA_043769455.1 Runella sp.
ATAAAACATTATTGACCCAAAACTATACAAGCAAAAAAGACATTGGTGGCACAATGTTGGTAAATGGCGTAAGATACGACAGCGTGGGCGTGCGTTACAAAGGCCAATCGTCTTATCAGCGTGTGATGAACGACAAAAAATCATTTAATATTTCGGTCGATTATAAATTTCCAGATGCCAGCATCGAGGGCTACCAGACGTTCAATTTTAATAATGGTTTTGAAGATGCGTCTTTTATGCGAGAGGTACTTTATTATAGCACCATACGCCGCCACAGTATGGCCGCCAAAGCCAATTTTGTGCATTTGTACGTCAATGACCAAGACTATGGCACGTATTTGAGTGTGCAGCAACAAAACAAAGATTTTCTGAGCGATTGGTTTTTGAGTAACGATGGCCCCAACTGGCGAGCCGAAGCCACGAGTGGTACTACGGGCGGTATGATGCCCGGCATGGGTATGATGGGCGGCGGTTTTGGTGCTGGTACGTCGTCCATGAATTATATCGATAACGACACCACGACTTATAAAAAACACTACACCCTCAAAAGCTCAGACATAGCCTACCCGTGGAAAGACTTTCCGAAAGTTACTAAGATTTTGAACCAAAACCCACTTATAACCCTCGAAGATGACCTCAAAAATGTGATGGACGTGGACAGAACGCTCTGGCATTTGGCAAGCGAAGTGCTGTTTTCGGACGATGATAGCTATATCAACAAAGGCGGTATGGACTACTATGTGTGCCAAGAAGCCACCACAGGCCGCTTTATGAGTTATGATTATGACGGCAATACGGTCATGGCACGTACTGCCGCTACATGGAGCCCATTTTATGGTGCCGACAAAACTACACTACCCTTGATGAGCCGCTTGATGGCCGTGCCAACTATTCGTCAGCGGTATTTGGCACATTTACGGACATTGATAAATGAACGATTTGACGAAAAACAAACCCATGCACTCATCGACAAATATGCTGCTCTCATAGACAGCGTAGTACAAAAAGACCCTATTAAGCCTACCACTTATGCCCAGTTTCAGACCGAAGTTACTGCCCTCAAAACCTTTGTAACTACCCGCCGCAATAGCCTTTTGAGTAATGCCGAGGTCAAAGACCTTGCACCGATTATTTCAGAAACGGGGTATTTTGCTAATAATATTGCTTGGCAAATACCGACTGCCGACCAAAATGTGGCGATTCGTACCAAAGTTATATCAAGTTCGGGCATTGCTAAGGTAACGCTTTATTATGGCACGGGTGTTTATGGCAAATTTACGGCTATTCAGATGCTCGATGATGGCAAAAATAATGATGGTGCGGCCAATGATGGTGTTTTTGGGGCAGCAATTCCCAAACAAGCGACTTCGACTTATGTACGTTATTATGTAGAAGCAACGGCCAACAATGTAGCCAAAAGCGTGAGTTACGCACCTGTGGGTGCCGAGCATGATGTTTATATTTATCAAGTAAAAAGCGAATTGACTGGTATTGTACCAATCAAAGATGTTGTAATAAACGAAGTTTTGGCTTCAAATACCAACGGTGCAAAAGACGAAGCAGGCCAACAAGACGAT
>JAYVJH010000150.1:0-1800 GCA_043769455.1 Runella sp.
GTTGGTATCGCCAGCGTTGATAATCTCGACTTTTTGCATCATCTGGCGTACAATACACTCAATATGCTTATCGTTGATTTTTACACCCTGCAAGCGATATACCTCTTGAATTTCGTTCACTAAGTATTCTTGTACGGCAGTTGGTCCTTTGATAGACAATATATCGCTTGGCGTAATGGCACCGTCCGAGAGCGGCTCACCTGCTTTTACGAAGTCTCCATCTTGTACCAAAATATGCTTCGACAATGGCACGAAGTATTTTTTGCGAGTACCATCTTTTGACTCAATGTTAATCTCACGATTTCCACGCTTGATGCCCCCATACGATACCACACCGTCTATTTCAGAAACTACTGCTGGGTTTGATGGATTACGGGCTTCAAAGAGTTCCGTTACACGTGGCAAACCTCCTGTAATATCACGGGTTTTACCCATAGTACGAGGAATTTTGGCCAGCAGCTGTCCTGCCAAAATCTGCCCACCGTCCTTGACAACCAAACGTGCGCTTACTGGCAAGTTATAGCCTTTTTCTGTCAATTCTGCTACCAATACACTTGTACCTTTGACAATAAGGGCTGGGTTTTTGGCTTTATCACGGGTTTCGATAATTACTTTTTCTTGGAAACCTGTCTGCTCGTCAAACTCTTCGCGGTAAGTTACACCATCTTCGACAGCATCAAAAACGATTTCACCCGTAAACTCAGACAAGATAACGGCGTGGTAAGGGTCCCAACCACAAAGCTCTGTTCCTTTTGTTATCAGATCGCCTTCTTTTACTTTTAGATAGGCTCCATAAGGTACGTTGTTAGAAATCAGCGTTTGGCCTGTTGGGCTTACTATTCTTACTTCGCCCGAGCGACCCATCACGACAACTATCGGGTTGCCTTCGTTGTCCAATGAAGCTACGCTACGCATATCTTCAAATTCGACTTTACCATCAAACTTAGCCTTGATTGAGGCTTCTTGTGCAATATTTTGAGCAGTACCCCCTACGTGGAAAGTACGCAATGTAAGCTGTGTACCAGGCTCACCGATTGACTGTGAGGCAATTACACCTACCGCTTCACCGATTTCGGCCATACGGCTCGTTGCCAAGTTGCGACCATAACATTTTGAACATACACCGCTGCGGGTTTCACAGGTCAATACCGAGCGAATTTCTACACTTTCGATGCTTGTTTCGTCAATATATGCGGCAATCTCTTCGGTTATTTCATCGCCCGAAGCTACTATCAGCTCGTTTGAGAGTGGGTCAAATACATCATGAACTGACACACGACCCAAAATACGCTCCGACAATGGCTCAACGATGTCTTCGTTGTCTTTGAGTGCCGAAATCAATATACCACGCAATGTACCGCAGTCGTTTTCGTTTACCACTACGTCTTGCGCCACATCGTGCAAACGGCGTGTCAAGTAACCAGCATCAGCCGTTTTGAGAGCTGTGTCTGCCAAACCTTTACGTGCGCCGTGTGTTGAGATAAAGTATTCCAATACGTCTAAGCCTTCTTTGAAGTTCGACAAAATCGGGTTTTCGATAATTTCACCTACTCCACCACCGAGATTTTTCTGTGGTTTGGCCATCAGACCACGCATACCACCCAACTGACGGACTTGCTCACGTGAACCACGTGCGCCAGAGTGCATCATCATATAAACCGAGTTAAAACCGCCTTGGTCTTCCTCTAACTGTGTCAATAACGATTCGGCCAAGCGTGAGTTGGTACGAGTCCAAATATCAATAATTTGGTTATAACGCTCATTTTCAGTGATAAGACCCATCAAATAGTTGTCCATCAC
>JAYVJH010000151.1:0-8204 GCA_043769455.1 Runella sp.
GTAGCGGCCTTGCCGTTGTACCATATTTATGCCTTGACCTGCAACGCACTGTCTTGTTTGAAAAACGGAGGTATGAACCTGCTCATTACCAATCCACGAGACATGGACGGATTTATTGACGAACTGAAAAAATACAAAATCACGGTTTTTACGGGTGTCAATACCCTTTATAATGGGCTATTGAATCACCCACGGATTGGTGAGGTCGATTTTAGTCATCTCAAAATTACTTCGGCAGGCGGTATGGCTTTGCAAAGTGTGGTGGCTACTCGTTGGCAAAAACTCACAAATGTACTACCGACCGAAGGCTACGGCTTATCTGAAACATCACCTGTGTTGAGTACCAATCCGCTTGATGCTACCAAAAACAGAATCGGAACAATCGGTATTCCATTTCCGAGTACAGATATGCGTATCATGCGGGACGACAGTACTTGGGCTGATGTAGGCGAAGCTGGCGAAATTTGTGCCAACGGCCCGCAAGTGATGTTGGGGTATTTTAAGCGCATTGACGAAACCGAAAATGTAATGTTTACCGACCCCGCCGATGGCCGCCAGTGGTTCAAAACAGGAGACGTGGGAGTGATGGACTCAGATGGATATTTTAAAATTGTGGATAGAAAAAAAGACATGGTGCTGGTGTCGGGCTTCAACGTATATCCGTCCGAAATCGAAGAAGTGGTGGCCAGTTGCTCGGGTGTGTTGGAAGTAGCCTGTATAGGCGTACCCGATGCCAAAACGACTGAGGCTGTCAAAATTTTTGTTGTCAAAAAAGACCCAAACCTCACCGCAGAGCAAATTCAGGCACATTGTCGAGAAAACCTGACGGCCTACAAATGCCCCAAACACATTGAATTTAGAAACGAATTGCCCAAAACCAATGTCGGCAAAATATTGCGTAGGGCTTTGAGAGACGAAGAATTGGCTAAAAAATAAAATAAGTCCGCAGTTTTTCGTAGTAACCGCACTGCTTCGCCAGATAGTGTTGCTCACGTTTTACGGTTTTTGAATTCTATCGTACAAATCACCGATAAAGCCAATGTGATAAACACTACCTTGTGCAAAAAAGGCTTTTACCAAACCAATATGAAACTATACCGAACGACCAACGGAGCGGTAGTACTGAATAATAATCTGTGCTATACGCTCCTCAAAACTGACTGGAATGCCCTCATCAACGATGACGACCTACACCAAAGTTTGCAAACGCTCATTGCCAACCATCGGCCAGTTGGCTCGGCTGATTGGCTCAATGGCCAAACCATTTTGGCACCCATCGACCGACAAGAGATTTGGGCGGCTGGCGTAACTTACCTACGAAGCAAAACAGCCCGAATGGAAGAAGCCGAAGGGGCAGGAGGCGGCTCGTTTTATGATAGAGTTTATGAAGCTGAACGGCCCGAGATTTTTTTCAAGGCCAATGCCCACCGAACAGTTGGAACAGGCGGAACGGTACGGATTCGGCGAGATTCGGCTTGGAATGTACCAGAGCCAGAACTGACATTATTGGTTACGACCAACCAAAAAATAGTAGGCTATACAATCGGCAACGACATGAGTTCGAGGAGCATCGAAGGCGAAAACCCGCTGTATTTGCCACAGGCCAAAACCTATGACGGCTGCGCTGCATTAGGGCCTTGTTTGTATGTACCCGATAAACCACTATCAGACGATACCCAAATTGAGATAACAATAAGAAGACACAAAGAGGTGGTTTTTGAAGGCTCGATTGCCATTAGTCAAATGAAGCGTGGGCATCAGGAATTGGTCGGTTATTTGTTTAGAGAATGTTCGTTTTCAGAGGGTTGTTTTTTGATGACAGGTACGGGCATTGTGCCACCAAATGATTTTACACTAAAAATAGCCGACGAAATCACCATTAGCATCGAAGCCATTGGTACGTTATGGAACGTTGTGGGGTAGTTACGTTATTTATTTCGCTCAATGGTATAAGCCACTAATCCCTCCAAAGATGTCCGAAAAGGGGAGGTGGGAAATTGGTGTAAAATTGTCAAGGCTTCGTTTACTAATTTTTTCATGGCCGCTGTCGCATAGTCAATTCCGCCTGATGCCCGCACGTAGGCAATTACCTCAGCCACTTTTGAAGGTTTGTTGCTTTCGTTTTTGATGATGTTTATAATGCGTCTTTTTTCTAACCACGACGACTGGCTGAGGGCATAAATAAGTGGTAAAGTCATTTTTTTTTCTTTGATGTCGATTCCAATCGGCTTACCAATTTCGGCATCGCCAAAATCAAACAAATCATCTTTTATCTGAAAAGCTAACCCTACCTTTTCGCCAAAAATTCGCATCTGTTCTATGGCCAGACTGTCGGCCCCCGACGAAGCCGCACCTACTCCGCAACAAGACGAAATCAAAGAAGCAGTTTTTTGACGGATAATTTTAAAATAAACATCTTCCGTAATATCCAATCGCCGGGCTTTTTCCATCTGCAACAGTTCGCCTTCACTCATTTCTCGTACTGCATTCGACACAATTTTTAGAAGTTCAAAGTCTTGATTGTCAATAGCCAACAGCAACCCACGAGACAGTAGATAGTCGCCTACCAAGACGGCAATTTTATTTTTCCAGAGGGCATTTATCGAAAAAAAACTACGGCGATAGTTCGAGTCGTCCACCACGTCGTCGTGTACCAGCGTGGCCGTATGCAGGAGTTCTATCAGCGAAGCACCCCGATAAGTACTTTCGGTGATTTGCCCAGTAACACCAGCCGCCAAAAACACAAACATCGGCCTGAGTTGCTTACCTTTACGCTTAACGATATAGTTCATTATTTGGTCGAGCAGCATGACATCGGTTTTCATCGATTGTCTAAATTTTTGCTCAAAAGCGGCCATATCAGCAGCAATAGGGGCCGATATTTCCTTTATTGAAAGAGACATTTATTGTCGGTGGTGAATGTTTAATAATGAACGACCGTAGGACTGTGTCAAAAATCTTGGTTATTCGGTAATTTTTGCCAAATTTGGTGCAAATTCTGTTAATAGTATGTTTTTTTCTAATAAATTATTTTTAATGAAAGCATTAGTTCTTGGAGGAGGCTCGCTCAAAGGGGCATGGCAGGTAGGAGTCATTCAGGCCGTTTTAGAAAGTGGCTTTGTTCCCCAAATGGTATATGGAATATCGGCCGGCGCACTCAACACCAGTTACATCGCCAACGAAGTCGGTCGGCAGTTTATCGAAACCAAAAACGTTGATTGGCCGCAGGTAAGCAAAAAACTGATAGAATTTTGGATAAAAAACATCACCGAGCCGAGTTCAATTGCTACCCTTCGCTCAAAATTTATGCTTGGTTTCGATACTATCATGAGCCGTTTTGATGGCCTTCTCGATACCACCCCATTACACACCTTGATGAGGCAACATCTTGACGAATTTATACTCAAAAATAGCCCCATCAAAGTCAAAGTTGGGGCTGTCAATATCATCAATTCAAACATACATTACGCATCGCCCCAAGAGCCGTACTTTTTAGATTATGTACTGGCCAGTAGCGCAATACCCCCCATGATGCCCGCCGTACATATTGGCGGCGACCATCGCAAGGTATTTGTGGACGGAGGCCTGCGAGAAGTAACCCCAATCCGACAAGCAATTGCCGACGGTGCCACCGACATTGTATGTATAGCGTGCCATTCAAGAAAAGCACTCAACAAAGACAGTTTTTATCATAGAAGCCTCATCAAACTCATCGATAGAATGCACGACTTGGCCGTCAATCAGTTTGAAAACAACGAAATTGACTGGGCTACAAACTATGCCGAAAAAGAAACCCTGAAAGGCAAATCCCTGAAACTGAAAGTAATACGCCCCCAACAGCCATTGACATTAGACCTACTGAGTTTCAATCAAGACGACATTGCTTCGCTTATTGTTCAGGGCTTCAAGGCGGGTTTTGAAGAAATTTAACAAAACGACAAGCTAAACAAGTTTTCGAGACCAATTTTTGTTAAAATGAAAATACTCCAAATTTATTTTCATTCATTTTTGTAAATAAAAAACCAAACAACTATATTTGCAGTCCGATTTGCACCCTTACAAGTCTTACTCGGTCATAACTTATTGTAAATCAGTAATTAAAATACTATAAAGTGGATACGCTCAGTTACAAAACCATCTCGGCCAATGCCGCTACCGTCCAGAAAGAATGGATAGTAGTAGATGCCAAAGGAGCCGTTGTGGGTCGTTTGGCAAGTCAAATTGCCCGCATCTTGCGTGGCAAACACAAGCCATCGTTTACGCCGCACGTTGATTGTGGCGACAATGTGATTATCATCAATGCCGAAAAAGTGCGCTTTACTGGCAAGAAAATGACAAACAAAGTATATGTGCGCCACACAGGCTACCCAGGTGGTCAGCGATTTGCTACACCACGCGAAATATTAGCCAAACAACCCGAGCGCATTTTGGAAAAAGCCATTAAAGGTATGCTTCCCAAAAATAGACTCGGTCGCAGAATGTTCACAAATATGTACGTTTATGCAGGTAACGAACATCCACACCAAGCCCAACAACCCAAAGAAGTAACGCTCTAAAAAATGGAAAGAATCAATACAATAGGTAGAAGAAAAACCTCAGTAGCTCGTATTTACCTCACAGTGGGTAAGGGTGAAATCAAGATTAACGGTCGTGAAGTAGCCGAGTACTTTCCAGTAGAGACACTACAAATTATACTCAAACAACCATTTGTAACAATAAGCGGTGTAGATGGGTATGACGTAAAAGTGAACGTTCGTGGTGGTGGTATAACTGGCCAAGCCGAAGCAACACGTATGGCAATAGCCCGTGCCTTGTGCGAGCTAAACCCAGACTTCCGCCCAGCTTTGAAAAAGGACGGATTCCTAACTCGTGATGCACGTATGGTAGAGCGTAAAAAATACGGTCGTGCCAAAGCCCGTCGTCGCTTCCAGTTCTCGAAACGATAGAAAGTCATGGGTCTTGAGTCTCTGGTCGGTAGTGCCATACAATTTACCGACTACCCAAGACCCCAGACTTGTTACCGTCCAGGCAGTGCTTATCTGAAGCCGATGCGCTGTGCTGCACAATTTAGTTTATAAAATCATTTTCATTCATTTAACAATCAAATGGCTCAATTAGAATACAAAGAATTATTAGATGCAGGTGTTCACTTCGGACACATGACCCGCAAGTGGGATCCGCATATGTCTCCATACATATTTATGGAAAAAAATGGCATACACATCATTGACCTCAACAAAACACTCGGCGCACTCGAACAAGCATCAGCGTTTGTTCGCTCAATAGTACGTTCTGGCAAAAAGATAATGTTTGTAGCCACCAAGAAGCAAGCACAAGAGATAGTGGCCGAAGAGGCTCGTCGTCTCAAAATGCCTTATGTTACCGATCGTTGGTTGGGTGGTATGCTCACAAACTTTGCTACTATTCGTAAGTCATTGAAAAAAATGCAGACATTGGAGCGCATGCTAAAAGACGAAGCCACGGTGTCAAACATTGCCAAGCGTGAGCGTCTGATAAAGGGACGTGAAAAAGAAAAATTAGAAAGAGTATTAGGTGGAATCGCCGATATGTCTCGCTTGCCTGCTGCCCTTTTTGTGGTGGACGTAAAGCGTGAGCATATAGCAGTAGCCGAAGCGCGTCGCCTTAATATTCCAGTGATTGCAATGTGCGACACAAACTCAAATCCCGAACTCGTTGATTATGCCATACCAGCCAATGATGATGCCTACAAATCGGTGTCGTTGATTACGCTTGCTATTGGTAGAGCAATAGAAGAGGGTCTTATGGAGCGCAAGCAAGAGCGCGACGATGCACGTGAGGCAGAAGAAGAAAACGCAAAACGCGCAGTCGATGGTGAGGCACCTGTTGCAGTTGTAGCCGAAATCGAGGAAGCATAAAAATATCCGAAAGTATAGTTCCGAATAGCCCGTAGCCACTTGCTATGGGCTGTTCGGCTTTTAGAAAATAATTTAATATTCAATTTTATAATTACAAAAAATGGCTATTACAGCAGCAGACGTAAATAAACTTCGCCAGATGACTGGCGCCGGCATGATGGATTGCAAAAAAGCATTGACCGAAGCCGATGGTGATTTTGAGGCAGCAGTTGATGTGTTGCGTAAACAAGGACAAAAAGTAGCAGCCAAGCGTGCCGACAATGCCACTTCAGAGGGAGCGGTGTTGATTCATGTTAGTCATGATGGTACAAATGGTAAAATTATTGCACTGGCCTGCGAAACAGAGCCAGTGTCGAAGGTAGAGTCGTTTCAGAATATGGCCATGAATATCATTAGCCAAGCAGTAGCCTCAAACGCCGCCGACAAAGGCTCGTTGCTGACATCAGAACAACCCGATGGCCAAACACTGCAAGCACACATTACTGAGTTGATTGGTAAAATTGGCGAAAAATTAGAAGTAATGGCTTACGAAAACGTATCTGCCGAGCAGGTAGTTTCGTACTTACACTCAAACAAAAAATTGGGTGTTTTGGTGGCTTTCAATAACGTAGGTGGTGCAGATATTAGCGAAGTAGGCAAAGACATCGCTATGCAAATTGCAGCCATGAAGCCGATAGCATTGGACAAGGGCGATGTGGACGCAAGCACCGTGGAGCGTGAAATAGAAGTAGGAAAAGAACTTGCCCGCAATGAAGGCAAGCCCGAAGCCATGCTCGATAAAATAGCAATGGGCCGTTTGCAGAAATTCTATAAAGAAAGTACGTTGCTCAATCAAGAGTTTATCAAAGATGGCTCTTTGACGATTGCACAACTATTGGAAAAAACACAAAAAGGACTTACCATCACAGCATTCAAGCGTATAGCTATAGGCGGATAATAACTTTTGAAAATCTGAAAGCCTTAGAACAGTTAGTTCTAAGGCTTTTTTTTGCCAATTTCTTGTGAAGTTATATATTTGTGGAGAGTATTGTGTTACTTTAATCTTACTTTTATGTCCAAAACAAGGTCTTACTCAAACTATAAATGAAGAAATATTCTGACGAAGAACTCGTACGACTTTACATAGAATCTCAAAAAAATATTTATTTTGAAGCACTTTACGAGCGTTATGTCGATAAAGTATATCGCAAGTGCCTGTCGTTTGTCAAAGACAAAGCACGTGCCGAAGACTATGCCCATGATATTTTTTTGAAACTAATCGTCAGATTGGGTAGCTTCAAGGAAACGTCTAAGTTTTCGACTTGGCTTTTTTCTATTACATACAACTATTGTATGGACCAAATTAGGATAGGAAAAAAAATGGCAGAGAGCGACCTCGACGACGAAATGGAAATAGCCGCCGATGAACCCGAGGATATGGAACAACTTAACTATGAAGCCAAGCAACTCAAAAAAGCATTAGAGTCCATTAGTTCCGATGAGCGGTCGATATTGTTGATGAAATACCAAGACGATTTTAGTATAAAAGAAATTGCAGACACTTTTAATTTGACAGAAAGTGCCGTAAAAATGCGCCTCAAAAGAACCAAAGAAAAACTGAAGAAATTTTACTTTGAGAACACCCTAATTTGGCTTGCGGTTGTCGTTAAATTACTGTTATTTACGTCCTAAATATTAGACATATCCCATAATAAAACAGCTTATGAACAATGTATTTGAAGAAATAGAAACCGATGAAAAAGCCCCAGCGGCATTGAAAGAAAGTTTACTGTCTGAGGTAGATTTGATTCGGACGGTAATGGAAGTTGTAACGTTGTTCCTGCCGTCTGTTTTTGATGTCCTTGGCTCGGCATTTACTTCAAATACACCACTTTCGGCCAATCAACAAGAAACACAATAACTCAAAAAAATAATGGAAAACTTACCTAATCTTCAAGATATTTTAACGAATATCATTCTTAAACTAATCAACCAAATTATTGATTTTGTACCAAAGCTCGTTACTACTATTGTTGTGATAGTTATTGGCTACTGGATAGCCAAAATAATAGCTCTTGTGGTCAATAAAATACTTGAAAAAATAGGTATTGACAAAATCAGTGAAAAACTACAAGAAATTAGTATCGTCAGGGAGTCGAAACTTGAGATAAAGTTCAGCGTCGTTGTTTCTAAGACGCTGTATTTTTTTATACTACTTGTTTTTGTAACAACAGCCTCCGAGGTGCTCGGTGTTAGTGCTTTGACGGATATTATACACTCAATAGTAAATTTTATACCACGGCTTATATCGGGCGCAGTCATGCTCAT
>JAYVJH010000152.1:0-2758 GCA_043769455.1 Runella sp.
GTAAGGGCCTTGATAGCCTCATAAAACGGCCTAAACTTACGGTCATGGCCCGTTTTCTCCATCAATTCCAGCAAATCTTGCCCATAGCCCAACCGCACCGCCACCGCAGCCGACCGTTGCCAATCGTCTTGGGTATGATGCGGTAGCTTTTCATTTATTAGGTTAAAAGCCTGTTGCCAAAATCCTGCTGCAATGCCCCAATTCTTATCATACAAAGCAAATGTAGCTTCATGTAAATAGGCTGTGTCTTGAATACTTTCTCTGCTTAGTTTTTCATAATATGATTTCGTTTGTTCAAACAATAACCGAGCATTTGTGAAATCTTGTAATTTATCTCTGTAAAGAAAAACCAAGTTGGCTTTTGGATAGATATAGTTCTCATTCACAGAAATTGATTTTAAATATAGCTCTTCTGCTTTTTTGTATTCTCGCTTAAAATCCATAAATATATTTCCTAATCCCGTTAAAGCGTAAATGCTATTTTCATCAATTTCAATTGACTTTTTATACACTTCTTCTGCTTCTTTCATTCGATTAGTTAATGACAAAATATTCCCTAAACCGCTATATGGATATGAATTCTTTTTATCAATTTCAATAGCCTTTCTATATGCTTTTTCAGCCTCTTCAATATTGCCTAAATTATCCATTAAAATACTTCCAATATAATTCCAAATACGTGATGGATTTTTGTAATGTGGTAATGCTTCATTGAAGAGGTCTATTGCTTTCTCATATTGTCCCGATTCATCAGCCTTAACAGCCTCCCCAAACTTCACCTCTGCCTCCAATTCCAATCGTTGTTTTTTCTCAATCTTATGTTCTATAAACCATTGATCGTTGAGTTCTTCGGGTTTTACGCCCATGCAGTCTGTTACTTTTTGTTCATCACCATCAAAAATCTCAATCAATCGTTTGTAGAATTGTTCTTTTATGGCTTCGGCACGTTTGCCTTTGCCGAGGCTGCGGCTCATGGGCAGGTAGTAGGCCAAATCGTTTTCGCCCAGCCTATCTAAATCCGTCAGTTGGTTCTTAAAGATTTGGTGTAATTCTTTTTTATCAAACCAGCCTTGCAAAAAATCGGTGAGCCATCTCAATTCTCGACCTTGTCTTTGGGTAGAGGTACGCATCAAATACCAAATATTAAAAAACCGTTCGCTTACTTCGTATGTAGCGTTTTTGCGAGGGCCAAGTCGTTGTATCCAACCTGCTTTTTGTAGCCTGTCTAAATGCGCTGAAATTGTACCACTTTCCAAATTGGTTAACTGTCGTAAGGTGTCTAAGTTACAAGGATTCCAGTTTTGAGCAATACTTCCCAAAATCACCTGCGACTGCTTCGCCAAATCTTCAAACTGGGCTTTATAAAGTGGCGTAGCTCGATTGACAAGCATTTCTAAATCTCGGTAAACATTGACATCTGAAAAGTCTTTGGTAATTAATTCAAACAAAGTTACCAGCGTTCTTATGTTACCGCCCGTGAGTTGATGTAACGTTTCTAAGCGTGCTAAGTTTTGGTATATAATAGATTTTAGATTGATTTGACCTGTAACCTCCCCCAAATGTTCTATTAAAGCAAGCGATTGTTCAAAACTTAACTTTTCTAAATATTCTATATCAAAAGCATCGTAAAAAGGTGCTTGGTAGTCGTCATTAAAAATATTAGGGCTTGCACCTATCAAAATTGGGGCATCGGCTTCTGTAATTAACTGCCTAAGTTGTGAATGTTCGACTGTGCTAAGACTATCGAAAATTTGATTAAGATTGTCTAATAATAACACAGGGCGGCGGTTGCTGTCTGTTCCAAATTTTTTCAACAAACGATACGCTTCCTGACATCGTTGTTTTTCATCTTTAATGCCTTTAATTTCTGAAATTTCAATTTCTAATGTCGTTAGTGCCAAATGGTTATTTTCCGAGTCCAGTACATCGGCTAACGATTCAAGGGCATTGAGCCAGAGCTTTGAAAGACTGTGCAGTGTATATTGTTCTTCCGAAAAACTCAACCCAACAAACCTATGTCTATATTCGCTACTTTTTAGCTCAATAGACAGCCGAAGTAACAGTAATGTTTTGCCCATACCACGTTTTCCAATCATTAAGTAATGTTGCGGAATACTACCTTTGTGTTCTTGTGCAATACGCTGAACGAGGCGTTCAAATAACGGTTTTCGGGCAAAAAAAAGGAATTGTACTTCTGAATCAGAAAGTAAATTAGGCATAAATTCATTGAAATAGCCCAAAGGTATTGTCTTAGTTTTAGCCATTATCGTATGCGGTTGTTGAACCAATATTTTTTGAGTAGCGGTGAGCGAAAAGTATATTGGCCTTCGTTTTCCATCAAATAACCATCACGACTCAACGAGCGAATGAGGTAAGCCGTTCGGTCTTTGAGGTCTTCGGGGGCTACGTTGTTTTTGGCCAACAATCGCTCTAATTGGTTACGGCTACGGCCTTCGGCTTGGCAAAGTTGGTCTAAGATAATCTTGGCCAAACGCTCGTCATTTGGCAAATACTGCTCGTTCAGCCGCTCGAACCATGTATGAAGATTTGAGTATTCGGTTGCTTTTTCGATGGCTTGTTGTAGGTCGGCTACGGTAGCAGAGCGACCTTTCTCTTGTTCAATTACCCGCAATTTGGAAAATAACAACTGTAAATAATAGGGCAAAGGCCATTGCAAGTAGTCAATAACGGCATTTTGTAACTCATCGGACATCACAAACCTATTCTCTGGATTTTTGCTCAATGCTTCCAAACATTG
>JAYVJH010000153.1:0-1600 GCA_043769455.1 Runella sp.
TTTTTTGTAGGTCTTTTTATCGGTCTTGGTTCAGTGTTTTTGACTCGCTACCTGAACGGAAAATTTATCGAAGTCGGTAAAATAGGAAAAACCAAAGGAGTTAGCTTGTTAGGAATATTAAACCGTTATCCTGAAGAAATCACTAATAATAGCAGGGATATTACCAATTTTTTGGGCAATCGTTCGCTTTTTTCAGAGTCGATAAGCAGCATCAGAACCAATCTGAGTTTTATGGCAGGCGAAGAAAACAACAACAAAGGTAAGCTACTTGTAATAACGTCTGAAGTTTCGGGAGAGGGCAAGTCTTTTACGACAGTCAATTTGGCCATTTCGCTTTCAAAAACAGGAAAAAAAGTGCTGATTATTGTATCAGATTTACGTCGCTCGAAGTTACATCGGTTTTTTGACAACAATAACAAAGTAGGACTAAGTAGCTATTTGTCTGACGAAAATAGGAACTACCAGACAGTTATTTCAAAATCAATCATTGATCAGCTTGATTATATTCCGGCGGGGCCAGTGCCGTTTAATCCTGCCGAACTCATACAAAGCCCCCGCTTTGAACAACTTATCGAAGAGTGCCAAAATCACTACGACTATGTGCTTGTGGATACTGCTCCCGTTGGCTTGGTGTCCGACAATATCCCATTGCTCAAACGAAGCGATTTGGTTATTTTTATTATCAGATGGATGTACTCAAATCGGGAAGCCTACATACTGCCCGACCAGCTTACAAGCGAGTATGGTCTCAAAAAAGTAGGTGTTATCGTAAATGATTTCTACAAAGACGATCTCTACGCCAGCCTTGCGCCAGCTTCGTACTATTCGTCGGGTGGCTATGGCAACCATTACAAATATAGCTACGATTATTATGGCAAAGCAAATAGCTATTATGCCGATGAAAAACCCGAACGGTTCTGGAAAATTTTTCTTTCAAAAAAATATTTTCAAAAAAGTAAATTACTTTAATAACAGCAAAGCGGCTTGAATAGGCAAAATTTGATTGGTTAGCACAGCTTGCTCCATTTTTTTGATTTGTGATTTATTGTTTTCATAAAATCGACTCTCTAAGGTTTCTTTGATGTAGCTGTGTAGCCATTCTAATTGTTGCGCTTGGCGATTTTGTACAAAAAAATTATTTTCTTTTGTCAGTTCAATGAATTGCTTTATGGTATCCCAAACAAGGTCAAAGCCTTGGTTTTGTAGTGCCGAGCAAGTACAAACTGGTGGATACCAGCTATTTGTACTAACAGGAAAAAGATGTAGTGCATTTTGATACTCAACAACTGCCCGCTTGGCATTGGCTACGTTGTCGCCGTCGGCTTTGGTAATGACAACGGCATCGGCCATCTCCATAATTCCTTTTTTGATGCCCTGCAACTCATCGCCAGCACCTGCTAACATGAGTAACAAGAAAAAATCTACCATTCCCTTAACAAGCGTTTCGGACTGGCCAACGCCCACCGTTTCGACAAAAATAACCTCATAACCTGCCGCCTCACAGAGCAAAATCGTTTCTCGTGTGCGGTGTGTTACTCCACCCAAAGAGCCACCCGCCGGCGACGGTCTGATAAATGCTAAGGCATTGTGGGACAGGTCT
>JAYVJH010000154.1:0-6080 GCA_043769455.1 Runella sp.
GCTTCGGACTCTTCGGAATTCATAAGGCTTGTTTTAGGTGGTTAAGAACACTAAAATAAGCCTTTTTAGTACAATATCAAAAAATCGTCATGTAGAGTGCTCGTATTTGTCAAAACCATTGCTATTTCTCACCATTTGCTGCCCTTTCGTGTCTCAAAACAATGTTTTTATTATTTAGAATATGATTTATTCTATTTTTGGGGACTAAAGAAAATAGACTTACCTATTTTCTTTAGTCAAAATCCTATTCTGATACCCTACCATAGAGTTGCTGTAATGAAGCGTTTTATTGTTATATTTCGGCCCTAAACCTTTTGTGCTATGTCGTCTTCTACTCCCAAAACTTACCATTGGCTTACGGTCGCTACTGGGTTGCTGATGCTCACGGTTTCTAATGGCCTTATCAATTCTTCTATTTCAGTTTTTGACGAGCCGCTCATCAAAGAATTTGGCTGGAAAGTAGGCCAGCTTAAATTTCGAGAGTTTGTAACGTCGGCAGTTGCGTTCTTTTTAGTTTTTGGCAGTGGCTCGCTCATAGATAAGTTTGGGGCCAAACGCCTGATGTTGGTCGGTGGGGCCAGCTTGGCATTGGCTTTTGGGTTGTATAGCCGTATTGGCTCACTGTACCAGATGTATGCCGTTCATATTTTGCTGGCCACGGCTCTGGTTTCGGCAGGTACTATTGCCGCCATTGTACTTATCTCGGGTTGGTTCAGCGAGCGCAGAGGTTTGGCTTTGGGCATTACGTTTATGGGTACGAGTATGGGCGGTGTTGTTTTTCCAAAACCTATCGCCGCCTTGATAGCCGATTATGGCTGGCGAACAACCATGCTCATCGTCATTGCTTTACCTACTTTTTTCTTTTTTTGGACGTTGATTTTTGTCAGAAATACACCACAAGAACGAGGACTAAAACCCTTTGGCCAAACCGAAAGCCAAACCGACGATGGCCTCCTCAAAACGGGATTGAGCTATGCAGAGGCTACCAAAACTACTATGTTTTGGCTGATAGCCGTATCTGGATTTTTTACTTTTTATAGTGTTGTGGGGCTAATGTCCAATACTTTCTTGTATATGCGACAGTTGGGCTACGAACCCAAAACAGCCGCAACGGCACTGTCGTACTTTGCGTTTTGTTCGTTGAGCGGCAAACTGATTATTTCGAGCCTATCCGACTATTTTAGCCCTTACAAAGTCTTTGCTTTTTGTTGTGCTGGTATGTGCTTGGGGTCATTGGGCCACGTACTGATGGACAAAGACCTGATTTGGTTTACTATTCCTGTAATGGCTCTCTCGTGGGGAGGCATGTACACTTTATATAACCTCATTACTGTTCGTAGTTTTGGGCTTAAAGCTACGGGCAAAATCAATGGCACAATCAGTATGTTTGAGTCGGCTGGGGCAGCACTGGGGCCGTGGCTCACGGGCGTTCTATTTGACCAAACCCAAAGCTACCAAACAGGGTTTGCCATTATTAGCCTCATGCTTTTTTGTTGTGCTTTGGTGGCTTCGCAGTTTAGTAGGTTTGCAATAAAAATATAGACCACAAAAAAGGTCGTTGTTTCTGTCAGAAACAACGACCTTTTGAAAACGATACACTTTTTACCCCGCCACCTTGGCGTAGTCGTCTGCCGACAGTAAACTTTCTATTTCGCGGGCATCGTTTATTTTTATTTTTACCATCCAGCCCTCGCCGTAAGGGTCATTGTTTACTAATTCGGGGGCGGCATCTAAGGCTGGATTCAACTCCAAAATTTCGCCTGTAACAGGGCTAAATAAATCAGAAACCGTCTTGACGGCCTCTACACTACCAAATACATCGCCATGTGCAATAGTCTGCCCTACGGTATTGATGTCAATAAAGACTATATCGCCCAGTTCGCTTTGAGCAAACTCTGTGATGCCTACGGTTGCAATATCACCTTCAATCGAAATCCATTCGTGGTCTTTGGTGTATTTTAATTCTGCTGGAAAAATCATAAAAAAATATATTTTAGGGTTGTTTATTTAGTGAGTACATAGTACAGTGTCGTGAGTTAAATATAATGCTGTTGATCAGTAAGTTATCAAAACTAAAATACCTTATCAGTTTTGAATAAGTACTTAATTTAATAGTCGTAAATATTGAGTAATTATTTATTTACTAATTCAATCACTCAATCATTCACTTATTGACTAATACAACGGATATTGCTGCATCCAAGCGTTAATTTCGGCTTTTGTACCTGCTATTGTTATTTCATTGTCGAGGTTCATCAGTATGTTGTCAATCATATCTACGATGCGCTCCATGTCTGTTTCTACCAGCCCACGGGTTGTCATGGCGGCAGTACCAACTCGCATACCCGACGTTACCATTGGGCTTTTATCATCAAAGGGTACCATGTTTTTGTTTACAGTAATATCGGCCTTGATGAGCGCATTTTCAGCTTGCTTGCCCGACAGTCCTTTTGGTCGTAAGTCAATCAACATCAAGTGGTTGTCTGTGCCTCCCGAAATGATTTTGTAGCCTTTATCGACAAAACCCTTGGCCATAGCTTGTGCATTTTTCTTGACCTGTAAACCATAATTCATAAAGTCGTCGCTAAGGGCTTCGCCAAAAGCGATGGCTTTGGCCGCAATGACGTGTTCGAGCGGGCCACCTTGCGTACCTGGAAAAACCCCTGAGTCCAACAGCGACGACATCAAACGCAGGTCGCCTTTTGGGGTTTTTATTCCATATGGGTTCTCAAAGTCGTTCCGCATCATAATCACACCGCCCCGAGGGCCACGGAGTGTTTTGTGGGTAGTGGTGGTTACAATATGACAATGGTCGAATGGGTCGTTCAGTAAGCCTTTGGCAATAAGGCCAGACGGGTGCGAAATATCAGCCAATAGCAATGCGCCAATTTGGTCGGCGATGGCTCTCAGGCGGGCATAGTCCCAGTCTCGGCTATATGCTGATGCGCCACAAATCATCATTTTTGGGCGTTCTTTGAGGGCTGTTGCCTCTACCTTATCCCAATCAATGAGACCAGTTTCTTGCTCAACACCATAAAAAAATGGCTGAAAATACTTACCAGAAATATTGACAGGCGAGCCATGAGTGAGGTGTCCACCATGAGCCAGATTAAAGCCCAGAATTTTATCACCAGGTTTTAGGCAAGCCACAAATACGGCCGTGTTGGCCTGTGCGCCAGAGTGTGGCTGAACGTTAGCCCAAGTTGCACCAAAAAGTTCTTTGAGGCGGTCAATCGCAATTTGTTCAACAACATCAACTACTTCACAACCAGCATAATACCGCTTACCGGGTAGCCCTTCGGCATATTTATTGGTCAGTACACTACCTTGCGCTTCCATGATTTGTTTTGAAGTAAAATTTTCGGAAGCAATCAACTCAATACCGTCTTGCTGGCGGTGGTATTCTTTCTGAATTAGGTCAAAAATCTGTGAATCTCGCTGTGTGGACATTATAAAATTTATTTTTAGTTAATAATTTTTACAAAGTTACGGTTTTCTAACTATTGATTTACTTAGATTTGTGGATAAAAATACAATTTCAGTTAATTTTATCCTAAACCAACAACTTTATTTAATGGATTTTATAGTAGGGGTATATTTCAAACTCATGGGCTGGCAAATAGTGGGCAACCCACAGCTTCAGCTCAAAAAAGGTATCTGGGTCGTTGGGCCACACACCAGTATCGGCGATTTTTTTACGGGATTAGCGCTCAGGCACATGCTACCCTTGAAAATTGGCTTTTTGGGCAAACATACGCTCTTTACTTGGTATAGCAGTTGGTTTTTTAGGGCTTTGAGTTGCTATCCTGTCGATAGAACCAAGACCAATAACTTGGTAGGTGCGGTTGTCGAAACATTCAACCAGCACGACTCGATTCGTATTGCACTGGCGCATGAAGGCACTCGCAAAAACGTTAAAAACTTCAAAACTGGGTTTTACTTTATAGCATTAGAAGCCAAAATTCCTATTGTATTGGCAGGTTTTGAACTAAAAAACAGAAGAGCAGTTTTCGGGCCAGTCATTTATCCAACAGGCAATTATAAAGAAGATATGAAACCTTTTTATGAGTTTTACTCAAAACTCAATGCCCCCAAAAAAGACTGGGTGCTGGCTTACGAAGCAACGGGCGAAATAGTAGAACCAACCGCCCGAAAATAGAAAACCAAGATTTTTGTTGAATTTATAATTGAAAGTGCCGTATTTTTGTGTCAAACCAAAAAAAATCCATGAATCAGTTAAAATACAAACGTGTTCTCGTCAAGCTCAGTGGCGAATCGCTCAGTGGTCTAGACAAAAAGCAAATCATTGACTTTGATATTTTGAGTCGTTATGCCCAAGAAATTAAGACCATTGTTGATGCTGGCGTTGAGGTGGCGATTGTGATTGGTGGTGGCAATATTTTTAGAGGTGCATCGGTCGAAAAATCGGGCATTGACCGAGTACAAGGCGACCAAATGGGTATGTTGGCTACGGTCATCAACGGCATGGCTGTTCAGAGTTCGCTCGAAAAATTTGGAATGTTCACTCGTTTATTGTCGGCTATCAAAATGGAGCAGGTCGCCGAGCCGCTCATTCGCCGCCGAGCAGTACGACATTTAGAAAAAGGGCGTATCGTGATTTTTGGCGCCGGTACTGGCAACCCCTACTTTACGACCGACTCGGCTGGCGTGTTGCGGGCCATTGAAATCAACGCTGACGTAATACTCAAAGGTACTCGTGTGGACGGCATCTATACTGCCGACCCCGAAAAAGACCCCACCGCCACCCGCTACGATACCATCAGCTATGACGAAGCACTTGCCAAAAACCTACAAATAATGGACTTAACGGCATTTACTCAAGCCAAAGAAAACCATTTGCCTATTATCGTTTTTGATATGAACAAATCGGGCAATTTATTGAAAATAGTACAAGGCGAAGCCATAGGGACTTTGGTAACGAGCTAAGGAATATCAACATATAAAGTCATAATCATAACCAGCCCCAAAGGGGCGAAATATGTCAAGATATGGTAAAGCCATGTCATAAATAACTCTCTAACGTGCAACGCATCGAAGTACAAAATTTTGGCCCAATCAAAAACATAACCTTAGACATTAAGGATTACATGATTTTTATTGGCCCACAGGCTTCGGGCAAAAGTACGCTGGCTAAGTTGGTGTATTTGTATTACAGGTTTGCTAAAAATCTTGCATCTCATTATAACACTTGGGTATTTCAGAAAAGTGTTCAACTCACTACCCACTTAAAGGTTGTGGATTTTATTGTGTCGATTGCACAGCTCAACAGCTACATTGATAACAAATACATAAAGCCCAACACCAAAATTATTTTTTATTATGCCGACAATATATATGTTGATATAATTCAGCGGACAGTATCTCCTGACCTTGATAAAGTACTTTTAGATATTTTTAAAGAATATAAAAGAATACGTGAGTTAAGGTTCGATACAGATATTAGCTTTGAAAAGTCAAATATATTGAGAGAAAGTTTTTATTCTGATATAACCAATTCTGTCAATGATTTAACGAACTTGTCTGCCGAGGCTACATTTATTCTTGCTGGACGAATGAGTTATTTTAACGAAAAGGAAAATACTTTTTTGGACTTCATACTCGGCGATTTGTTTGCAAACAGAAAAGAGAAAGTAAGCCCACTCTTTGAAAACTTAAAAAAAGCCATTTTAAAAGGAAAGGTAGCGATTGTACAAAATGTGAATAAGGAAACCTCATTAGAAGAATATTCGCCTGTAATTTCAGGCGAAGGTTTTGATGTTTCAATTCAGCAAGCATCTTCTGGGCAACAAGAAGCGATGAGTATTATTCTGACGGTTGAATATTTATTAAAACAAAAAACAGCTAACTACACCATCATCGAAGAACCTGAAGCGCATTTGTTTCCAGAAGCACAGCGAGACTTGACGTATTTGATTTCGCTTTTGGCCAATCAAGACCGTAACCAAGTATTGCTCACTACGCACAGCCCCTATATCTTGGCGGCATTGAACAACCTCATGAAGGCATATACCGTTGGGCAAGTGGCTCGCAATGAGAGTGCCGTCAATGACATCATCGCC
>JAYVJH010000155.1:0-2802 GCA_043769455.1 Runella sp.
GCCTTGTCGTCAAATACTTGCCAAGCTGTTTCGTTGGGTTGCATCAATACTGCTTTGCCAAATTGGGCGTAGGTATAGTTTCGCATATCAAGTCCTTCATCTACAAACCGCTCGCCGTTGGTATTGAGCATGATGCCAAACAAATAACTGATTTTGCGATAATGTTTTCGTTCAATGTGCGGAATATCAAGATTACCATACTCAGGCATATTTGCGTCCATAGGTGTGGCGTGGCAGCCACCAAAAAAGCCATTCAATGCAGCACCTAATTGAGTAGCCATTTCAAGACCTTTGCCCATATTGTGGCGTGTGCCACGGACTTTGGCCTTTGCCCATTTTTCGCCCAAATATTTTATTCTTAATTCTTTGTTGGCTTCAAAACCACCACAAGCCAGTACAACGGCTTCACAGTCAATAGTTATTGCTTGACCTTCTTTGAGACAACGAACACCTGCGATTTTATCGTTTTCTTGTACAATCTCTTCGGCTGCACAGTTGTACCAAATTTCGCCACCGAGTCGCAAATATTCTGATAGCTCATCGTGTACCAGTCCATTGCCTTCGCCTTCGGCTTCCAGACTTAGACCACCCCAAAACACATAGCGGCCATCTTTGACGAAACTCTGCCGAGAATAAATAGGGTCAAATTTGATATGGTGAGACCCCAACCACTGCAAGGCCGAAAGACTTTCATCGACCAGAAATTGTTGTAATTCAGAAATAGGCTCACCTTCGTTAAAGTGTGCTAAGTCTGCCAAAAATTTTTCTTTTGGATAACTACCAAAATCTGTGATGGCTAACTTTTCGTCAGTAGGGTTTTTGAGTAATGGCAATAAATCTTCGTTAGAGTTGTAGGCAAAGCGCATAGCACCAGCCGTATATCGGCTGTTGCCGCCCCATTCGCTTTCGTCGGCTTTTTCTATTATGAGTACCTTCGCCCCATTGTCCAAAGCCGAAATTCCAGCGCATAGGGCGGCATTGCCAGAGCCGATGATAACAAGCCCAAGCCCCCTGACCCCCAGAGGGGGGACTTCGTTTGATTTCAATTTCATACTTTCTGTCATAAGTTTTACGCTATTTTGATGCTAAAATATTACAATAGTATTAAATCAAAGCCCCCACTGGGGCGGTACGCCGCTGCGGGGGCTTTGGTCTTAAAACTGATAATTCACCGTCAAATTCAAGAATCTACCCTGCGTACCGAATTGATTGGTACGGCGAGAGAACACCACTTCGTTTGTTGTCTGTGTAGCCTGTAACAAATCTGGATAAACATCGGTCATATTGTTGATACCTGCAATGATTGATATTTTTTTGATAGGACGGAACGTAACAGCAACGTCAAGTAGTGTTTTGGCGGCAAATACTTGGTATGTAACGGCGTTAGGGTCTGTCGGCTTTACGACTAATGCCGCCAATGGGTCAGATACCTCACCGAAGCGTGATGCTCTAAACATTATACCTACTTTACCATAATCTAAGTTTACAGAGCCAATCAATTTATTTTTTGGCAAACCGTCTGTGATGTAAAGTGTAGCTACTTTGTCGGCTACTTCTATACCAGAGTCGGTTTTACGGTTGTTGCGGAGTGTAGTAACCATTGACGAATAGGCCAAGTTAAAAACAATATTGCCTTTGCTATTGAAACGAGTGTTGTAGTTGGCCACAAACTCAAAGCCTTTGGTACGGGTATCGATAGCATTTACGAAAACGTTGGCAGTTTGAGGGAAACCGGCAGCTTTAAAATCAGCAAATTTAGATACATCAATACCGCCCGACAACATAATGCGGTTATCGACATCTATTTGATATAGGTCGGCAGTTAAGGTAAAGTTGTTACCAATTTTTGAAGTAATACCAGCCGACAAGTCAAACGATGTTTCTTGTTTTAAACCATTTACACCCAATGTTCGAGCCAGCGAAGAAGTAGCTGGAATGATTGGGTTGATGATAGAGTTACCAGCATTATCAAACGAAATATTGACAAAGTTACTGTAATATGCCTGTGTCATTGAAGGCGCACGGAAACCACGACTCACCGAAGCACGAACAGAGAACGGGTCTGCAACCTTAAAACGGCTATTGACTTTCCAAGAAACGTTTGAGCCAAAGTCGCTGTAGTTTTCGAGACGAAGGGCTGCGCCTACCAAAAACTGTTTTGTTAGTTCAGTTTCAGCATCTACATATACACCTACGTTGGTGCGATTCCAATCGCCAGCGGCTTTGTTGCTAAATCCCTCACGTCCCGACGAGCCTACATCTTTGGTTAGTTTCAATGGGCCAGCTTCGTAAGAGGCTGGGTCGCCAGATTTGAGACCAAAAGTTTCGTAACGAAACTCTGTACCAGCACCTACACTATAATTTGGATACGAACCTTCATTGAATGTTTTGGCAACGTCTGCATTGATGAGTGTTTGGCTTACTTTGGTTTGGCCTACATAAAAACTCGTTGGAGAGGCATCGCCCAGACTTGGATTCAAGGTGTTTTCTGCATACCAATCTACTTTGTTACCACCTTGCGAAATACTTAAATCTGTGTTCCAGCCAGTGCCTATTTTACCTTTCAAGCCTGTTACTATCGAATAATCGACCAAGTCGGCAGGGGCTTTTGGATTGTAGCCATTTGGAAAAATTTTGAGATTGTTGCGGCGAGTATTTGATGGTGGGCGGGTAAATACGCCAGTAACAACATGCTTATTGGTATAGCCACCAAAAGCATACCATTTCCATTTGTCATTGATCTGAATACCCATATTGGTAAACACTCCCGCCGTTGTTACATTGGCTGAACCCAACACCGCA
>JAYVJH010000156.1:0-7563 GCA_043769455.1 Runella sp.
TGTATCACACATTAGATTTGTTATTTAAGTCTTTGATAAACAAAAATAACACCCCTGCTGGTTTTTACAAAGCCAGCACCATATTTATAGCACTACCTATTTTTTCGGTGACCAATTTCAATAATTTCAATAATTTTGAGGGTGTCTTCTTTGTCAAAAAGTACTCTATAATTACCTACTCTCAGTCGAAAGGTAGCCAATGGGTGTGCAGTTAATTGCTTAATATTAGTACTGCTACTGGGTTTTTTTATTATATTTTCTAACTTATCTAAAATTTTAGCAGCATCATTTTTAGGAATTTTTTTTAGGCTTTTTAATGCTCTTTCTGTAAAAATTAACTCAAACATATTTCTACATATTTTTAATTTTTAATCAAAGATACCGATAATTTTTAATTTGCAAAATCTCTAATCACTGATTGATACAGTTGCCAATATTGCTCCGCCACTTGTTTCCAGTCGTAGTGGTCTATTACCTGCGCTTGGCCCTCGGTAGATAATCGTTGTCGCAAAGCAGGCGATTTTTGTAGTTCTATAATCGCCTCACGCATTTGTACTTCGTTCTTGACCACTATACCCCCACAAAGTTCGGCTACATTTCCCACATCAAAACTCACCCAAGGCAAGCCGGCCGACATGGCTTCAAGTATAACCAACGGAGCGGCTTCGACCTCAGAGGGCATCACAAACATATCGGCTTGCTGGTAAGCATCAATCAGTGTTTGTCTGTTGGTTTGTTTTATTAAATAATTGTTAGTCAGCACGTTATTTGCCAAACATTCATAATAACAGGGTGATTTTAAGCCTATTTTACCCAATCCAAAACGCTCTACCAATACAGGATTGCCGATATTGGTTACTATCATTTCGGGCAATGATTTAGCTAAACTTCTAAGCGTTCGGTGGCCTTTAGTCTGCACATGATTTGACACGTTGAGCAACCAAAACCGATTATCTATTTTCCATTTTTGGCGTAAATCGTTTCCTCTTTTTTGAAATTCGTCTAATAAAATACCATTAGAAATTATGCTAATGAGTGGGTTACTGAATCCTTCGCTGTGCGACAGTCCGATCGGAGCGAAGACCTCCGTTTGAGTACTTTTCAAAAATTGATTTTCTTCAGAATTTTCAGACAACGTACTCAATGCGTCAATGTGCTGGGCGGCGGCTTTAAAGTTTTCAAAGTACTGTTTCCAATCAGGATTATTGAGTGTCGAAAAACCATGTGGCGTAACAATAACGGGGCGGGGGCGAGCAGCGAACCAATTGGTCAATAAATCGAACCCCCAAATTTGGCAACCGTGGTGATGCTGTATATCAAAGTCGTTGTTGTGGATAAAGTGTTGATAACTATCTACTTGTCCACGTATTCCTGTTATGGCGTTGCCCGTAATCTTAAATTCTTTGATTTTAATACCTTTCCAGTTATTTGACTTTCGACAGGGGCTAAACTGCGTGGCAACCGTAACGCTACAACCCCGCTCCACGAGGTTTTCGGCCAGTAATGTGGCAATACGAGCAACGCCGTTTTGCTCGGGTGCAAAGCTATGTGCTACGAGTAGTACGTTCATAGAAAAGTATGAAAAATGCTGGAGCGGCGTTATAAATCAAAAACTGAACCAATACCGATACACTCAACAACAAGGTAGCATTAAAAAGTAAAGCCAAATAAAAAACACAGAGTGCGACAGGTAAATTATACGATTTACTATATTTAAAAATAGCGTCTAATTTAGCGTAAATCAGCCCAATAAAAAAATGGGCTAATATGACCAATAAATACCCACCTTCATAAAATAGTTCTCCTGCTACTGGAATGGTTTTGTCTTGCGAAACCGTTGATTCATAAATTGTTAGGTTGTATAAAAAACTACCGCTTTGCTCCCTAAAATATTTACCGACAATCGGCACAGGGTCAAGAATAGAGGCCAAAAGCATAGAATGATTGCTGGGAGGAGTGTGTAGCAATGGGGTAATCTGATAGGGCGTACCAAAATATATCTGGTGGGCATACCACACATAATCGTTGTCGGACGAGTAAGAATTGAACAACTGCCCAACCTGATGACCGTTGATGTCGGCCTGCACTCTCACAAAACCAAAGAAAAAAGTCAGAAATAATAACCCAAAAAGTACTGTAAGTGATATGATTTTATATTTGATTTTTAGGTCAATAAACAGTAAACTCATAAAAGTTACTATTGGATAAATCATATTTGAACGATTGCTACTGAGCGTAGTCAGAAAGCAAATTATCAAAAAAACAATATTGATTATCCATGACTTCATGAAACGTTGCTGCCACCAAATCCAGACCAACATTACGCCAAAAGGCAAAAACCGTTGCCCAACATTGGCCAAATATCCTACCGTACTACCAGTCGCTTTCTCAATGGCTTCTTTGGTAATATACGTCAGCCAAGCACCTACAAAATACTGTTTAAATGAACCATAGATGACTATAACAGAAAAACTACCGATTAGTAAATAGCCGATTGACAGATATAAAATAGATGATTTAGGCTTAAATACAGTTAAATTAGCACTTTGGGGGCTAATTACCCAACCCATTACAAAACCAAAAAATGCACAAAGCGTAATGACTATCTCGATGTGGATAGCTTGGTTTTTAATATCAAATAGTGGTACTTTATTGCCTATCAGTATCAGCTCAACTGGAATGATTACCAGTTTATTGAGCCAAATAAAAAGCATTATATTTTTGGGAGTAAAAAAATTATAATCGCTCTTAAAACTATCAAACAAACAATAAACAGTGATAAATGAAAGCGGCAGTGAGCTAAGAATAATACTATTTTGACTGTTTGAATTTATGTCTAATCTAACTATTGCCCACAAGCCAACGACCACAGATAAGGCAGCAACGGCGAAGCCAGTTTTTTGAGACGACTGGAACAAAATAGTGAACGGTTAGCGTTGTTTGCTTAAATGTCGAAATATTTATGAACAGAAAAAAAACACCCCAGCCCGACACGAACGAAAAGCCTCGTGTACACAAAGATTTGGACGGTTTTGATATTAAAATCAATTCTTTTGGCGAAATCAACTCTTCGATTGATATTGATAGAATCAATCAGTTTTTGAACAAACACGTGGACGACAAAAAGCTACGCAAATAGTTATTTTAGGACCTTCAACTTTCCTACCATTAGCGTATGATGGCCTGGGAAAGTACACAAAAACGAGTAGTCGCCCGCTTCGGCTGGAGCAGTAAAATAAATCGTTTCGGAGGCTTCGGGCTGCAGTATATTGGTATGAAACAATACATTTTTACTGTTTGGAATATACTGCATATCTGCCCCTTTTAGACCCAGTTTAACGGCTGACTCTCCCACATAGCTGGCCGTACCAACACCTACAATTACGCAGTTGTGTAGCATGTCATCGTTGTTATTAAAAACCCACTTAATACGACTCCCTGCCTTGATTTGCACCTCCGATACGTCGTATTTGAGACCTGGCTTAGTTCCCAAAATCACCACTTGGTCGATACTGTTTTTCCAATCAGCGGGCATTTCGGTTGTTCTTTTGACGCTTTTTATTGTATTGTATTTCTCTATTTTGACCTCTGTTTTGTTGGCAACCAAAACGGGCATGGTGTGGGTACTATGGCTCATGGCTGCGCTCACTGGTACAATTAGCTTTTCTCCTTTGGCAATGGTATTGAGTGTATAATAACCAAAATTATGCAAAAGTGGCTGACCGCCGACATTATTTATACCTTCTGCTTTTATTTCATAAATATACCCTTCACGCAAGCTATCCAGCACAACTCTGGCTTTGAGGCCGTCATTACTAAGTTGTATATATTTGACGGTCAGCTCTTTGGTGTCAATAATCGGACTTCCGTAGGTGTGGTGGTATTTGTAAGTAAAGCTACTGATTTTATACGAAGCTACATCGGAGGCCGTTTTTTTGCTTGCTGGTTGGGTAAATGCTATCTCAAAACCATCTGGCATTGATTTAATGGTTTTCATTTCAAACGGTGTTTGGCCTGTCCAGACCAAACGCTGTATTCCAAACGGGTCTTTGCCTGTTGCCGACCAACCTCTGCTCGTTTGTCCTACAAACATTGAGCCGTCCAGTCCCCATGCCATTCGTAAAATACCCGATTGAAACCCCTCTCTAAACGGAAAGCACGATCCTTGCCACTTGCCGTTTACTTTTTCGAGGCACATTCTCATAATTTTACTGTGGCCTTGGTCCCCCACAAAGATTTGCCCAGCAAAAGGCCCAAAGCCCCCGTTGGTGTTGTCTTCGGCCATATCTGAGGTCGAAATACCCATTAAAGTATGTGGAAACCAAACAGTTGCTGGTTTAAGATTGGGCAATCGCTTGGCTACCTCATACATTGGCTCGCCCGTGTCAGGCACGTCCGAGGGCTTGATGGTAAGCGGCGACTCTGGCTCGCTCGTCCAGCGCAAACCGGCAGGATTTCCTGCAAAGTCCCCTTTTTCTAAATGCGTAATTCGCCCAGAACCTACCCAATCACCTTGATTTTCGGCATAAAATACATCTCCACGTTTGAGAGCCAAATAGCCCGCTGGCGAGCGTAGCCCAGTGGCAACGGGAGTCATTTCGGCTTTATCGTTAAATTTCAAGAGCCAGCCACGCCATTTGGCCAAACTCGCCCCACGACCCACCCAACCCAAATTGAGGGTAACATACAACTCTCCATTTGGCCCCTGGACTGGCCCATAAGAATATTCGTGGTAGTTGCCCGATAGCGGCCATTTATAAAAACTTTCGTAACTATCAGCCACATCGTCATTATTGTTGTCTGTCAATTTAGTAATTTCGCCCCGTTGCGAGAGCAAAAAATAATTGTTTCGATACATCAATCCCAAAGGTTCGTGCAGGCCGTGTGCAAAACGCTTAAAGGTAGGCTGGCCTGAGCCTTTCATGTAAGGGTTTCCTACAAGCCACACTTCGCCACGCCGAGTAGAAGCCGCCAGCCGCCCGTCGGGTAGCACGGCCAAGCCACCCACTTCGAGCGATATATTTTGAGGAATCGGTAGCGTTACTATTCTATAATAATCGGCCTCTGTCATAGTTTGAGCCTGAGCCAGCGACACAACAAAAAGTAACAATACAAGTTTTTTCATTTTCGTTTAGTTAAGTAGTCATGAGTTAAATACAATGCTGTTAATCAGTAAGTTATAAAAACACCGTTTTACTTTTAAATAAGTACTTAAAAATATTATCAAACAATTTACCAATCAATATCTTCAATTACTTTCCTTCTACAATCACAATACCCGCCTGTACAATCTGACTTGCCTGCATGACAATTGGCTTAACGACCTGCACAATTATCATATTGTCGGTTGGCTCGCCTGTAATAGTTGCTTCGATGTCGGTACGAGTTTCAGTATATTTTTCGCCTTCGGGGCTATGATAGCTATAACCCATGTTTTCAATGGCTTGTTGCATACGTTGCAAATGCCGACCATAAATGGCAATATTGCCATCTTTTTCTATTTTTGTCTTCAATATGTACAATTGATTGACGATTTCTATGACTTGTTTCATTTTGTGTCTTGTAGAAAAATATTTACAACCAACTGGGGCGATTAAAAACTTATTGTGGAGTATTTTAGACAGTATATAAGCAGCTAAGTGGTATTATATTTTATGTAACTATAAGTAATTTGTAACAAAAATGATATAGACTGGTTTTAATCAATCATATAAACTTAGTTATCTTTGACTTGGGTATCAATTATGAGTTTAAACTGTTCTAACTTATTTTTTGACAAAATTAGTTTTTCAAATTCAGGATTTGAGAGGAAAATTATTTTTCTAACCTCATTTGAATCTCTTATTGCTTCAATATAAGTATTTCTTGTGATATATCCAGTTGTGGCAATAATACCTAATTCAGATAGTCCGTTAGTATGTTTTAACTTACTACTGAAAACAATAAAAGTATTTTTATCAACTTTATCTTTTGGCTTATTTTTACATTCAATTAATATATATTTTCCAAATTTAGTAAGAAAGCTATCTTCAATTTCGTTCCTTATAACTAAATCAACTTCATTCAATGACTTATCTTTCACTCTTTTATTTACATTGTTGAAGCCAATTGATTGAAATAACAGGCTCACAAAATGCTCGAAATCTTCTCCCTTTTTAAAAGTGTCTTTTTCATTTTTTGCTTGCGAATAAAACTCTAATAAAGCCAAATTGATTTCAGAGGGATCTTCAAAAAGCTCTTCATGGTATTTTGAAATACCAGTTTTAAGAATTGACACAAATTTTTCAAATTCTATTTTTTCAACCACATCAATAACCTTTCCAGTTAAAAATAGATCTTTAATCTGTTTGAAATATTCCCCCGTAAACGCCGAAACAATAATAACTTTGGCAAAAGGGTTTATTTTAAATATTCTATTTATGATTTCAATCCCATCAAACCCAAATTTGTCCATTCTTATATCGACTATTGCCACAGAAAAATACTTATTTTCAATTGAGGACAAAATATCAGTTTCCTCACAAGCAAAATCAAATGAAGTATTAAGCAACGTTTTTGAAAGAGTCTTACACAAACTTTCTGCTTGATCTTTTTCATCATCAATAATTAGTACGCTTCTTTTCATGATTATTCAGATATGGTAGGTAAATTTATTAAAAAATATTTGTTGAACCCTGGTACTTCTTCCGTTTCAAAAACACTAATGTCCCCGTCATACAAATTACACAGATATTTTGCGTGGTATAAACCAATTCCAGACCCTCCTGTTGTAGAAATACCATACTCAAATATAGTTTCCACCTTTTTTACAGCTATTTTAGCGGCGTTATCGGATATTTTAATGCTAAAATATTTTTTTGTATATTCAACTGATATTTTAATTTGAGGATTACTTACTTCAGACCCATCGAACGCCTTTATTGCATTTATTACAATATTGTTTATCATCTGTAAAACTGACTGAAAAGGCAAATTGAAGTTAAAAGTACCCACGGGTATATCTTTAATAAGTGTAATTTTACTGGCATACAAACTCTCTCTATTTATTAGTTCTACGGCTGTAATTAATTGATCAAAATTGAAATCACCCTTTGGGCTATGTGGTACCAACTTTGAAAAATTATCTATTGTTTCTCGAATAATTTTAAGATTTAATTTTAAAGAGTCTATGTGGCTTTGATTTAACTCCACCAAATTATTTGCACTCAAAATACTATCCATACTTTGAACAGAATTTTTAATGTCGTGCCGAGCAAAGTTACTCAACATCGTTATATGAGTATCATGAGACTTTGAAATTGCGTCAATATTCTTACTGTGTAAGCCAATTTGAATCCTCAGGTCTTCTAATTTTTTCTGTAAAACTACCGGATTCGTCTTTCTTGACGGAATATATTTACTCTTTTTGTTATTCATTTATCAATTAAATATCAACACTAATATCTCTAATTACTGACACTAACTACCAAAAGTAAGGGTATTGCCAGAATATAACGTATTTTTGTGCTAAAATACAGAATTTTTAAGTAATCATGGCAAATGTTTTAGCAATAGTTGGCCGAC
>JAYVJH010000157.1:0-4590 GCA_043769455.1 Runella sp.
GAAAATATTATTAACAACAGACCCAGAAAAAGACATGGCTATTTAAGTCCAATTCAAATATTTAACCAAAAAGTTGCATTTATTACTTGAATGTAGCTTAATAAATCATTCAATCAAATTTATATTAAAAAAAATGAAAAAAAATAGTATCATTATCGCAGCATGCTTGCTTATTGTTTCAGTTATTGTTGGGTCGTCTTTTAAATCTGAGTCCAATACGTCTGCCCCCAAAGAAGTCGGTATTCAGTTTGTAGAATTGCCTTGGGCAAAAGTATTGGAGAAAGCAAAAAAAGAGAAAAAACCCATATTTTTTGATGCCTACGCCAGTTGGTGTGGCCCCTGTAAAGCCATGCAAAAGCGGGTTTTTACTCAACCAGCAGTAGCCGAATATTTCAACAAAAACTTTATCAATTATAAACAGGACATGGAAATTGGCGAAGGGCCGATGCTCGCCGCCAAATATCCATTAGAGACTTACCCAACTTTGTTTTTTATTGATGCCAAAGGCACAATAATCCGCCAAGAAGTAGGTGGCCGCAACGCCGACGATTTGATTGCGCTTGGCAAGACCGTTGTAGGCAAGTAAAATCTATAATATTGACTCATAAATAGCCATTAAATCTTGTGCTATTTTGGACGAAGCTAACTGCTGAACGTGCCGCTGGCCGTTGGTAGTTAGCTTTTTTTGTAGCTTAATATCATTCCAAAGCACCGACAAACCCTGTACTATATCACTAACAATCAATGGATTGGAGTATATTGCACCATCGCCCCCTGCTTCTTCTAAGCACGACCCACTGGCTGCCAAAACTGGTACTTGGCTATGCAGTGCCTCGACTATTGGAATACCAAAACCTTCAAAAACAGAGGTATAAGCAAATAATTTTGCACCCTGATACAAAGCTGGCAGATCTATAAATGGTACTTTATTGAAAATTTTAACTTTATTTTTAAGGTTTTTTTGTTCAATAAACTGCTCAATTTGTCGCTGATATTTGGTTGTACCACCCACCAGCACAAGCATAGCTTCGGGCAAATTGGCCTCATAAAAAGCCTGTACCAATCGTAACTGATTTTTGCGGACTTCGATAGTACCTACACTCAGAATATACGGCTGGTCGAGTCCATATTTTTGTTTGATTTTTGAGATACCTTCCACTCCTACCCGACTCCGAAAAGCCGCATCGCAGTCTTGGTAAACGACTTTGATTTTTTGAGGGTCTATCCCAAAAAATGTAACAATATCTCGCTTAGTCTGCTCGCTTACAGCCACGACAGCATCAGCATTTTGACAAGCGGATTTGAATTTGTGATAATAAAAAAATCGGTCAATGGCTGGGTACAAGTCTGGATAACGTATAAAAATTAGGTCATGGATTGTTACCACCGAACGGATATTGGCCTTACGAAGTCCTATGGGTAGCTCGTTACTCAATCCATGAAAAAGTTGAATACCGTCCCTTTTTAAGTCATTGACTACTCCCACAGACCGCCAATAGCTATGAAAACTATGTTGTGGAATTATGGCTTTATGGTGTTTAAAAAGGCTGTCGTTTAGCTTTGGTGTATATGTAATATATTGGTTTTCAGAACAATAACACTCCAAGGCTTCGATAACGAAACGGCTATAATTGCCCAATCCTGTTTTGTTGTTGAAAGCTCGTTTGGCATCAAACCCTATTTTCATGGTAGCGGTGTTAGTTTGGTTTAGACAACAAAAGTAATGGCAATCGAGCGATTGTTAGGCAATTTTCAGGAAAATCATTTTCCACGCTTTTGATAATATTCGTACCTTTCGGTTTTTTAAAAGTAAAACCCTTCTAAAACCTTTGCACAACCTATCCGACATAATACTCTGGCAGACTTTCAGAAGTGGCAACAAGGCTGCTTTTGCAGAGTTGTATCGGCGTTATGTCAAGGTTTTATATAATTATGGCTCAAAGTTTTCGACTGACAGCGATTTATTGGAAGATGCTGTTCAAGATTTATTCACAGATTTGTGGCGAATGAAAGCTAATTTGTCCGATACCGATTCTATCAAATTTTATTTATTTCGCTCGCTTCGGCGGCTGATTCACAGACAAATCAAACATGATTCTGTTTTTTCGGACATCAATATTAGCCAAAACTTAGAAGCAATTTTTGCATCAGAGCCTTCTTCCGAACAACTACAAATTAGCCAAGAAACCGAAGCTATTTTAAAGCAACGGCTCGCCCATGCACTCACAACGCTTCCCAAACGTCAATCCGAAGCACTCAATCTACGTTTCTACGAAAACTTTGACTACCCCCAAATTGCCGAAATCATGGGCATAAACGAGCAATCGGCTCGAAATTTTGTTCAAAAAGCGATTCAACTATTACGCCAGACAATTTCATAAAATATATTTTCAACAAAAAGGGTTAAACTTCAAAAACGTCTCTTTGTATATAAAAAGAGTTTAAAATTTTGATGGATAAATACCAAAAATACAGCACAGAAGATTTTTTATCTGACCAGTCGTTTCAAGAGTGGGCTACCAATCCATCGCCAGAAAGTGAGACTTATTGGCGAAATGTAGTAGCTCAAGAACCTTCATTGAGTGGCATCATCGACGAAGCCAAACTCATATTGGTTACGATTCGGACACAACCACAAGTAACGCCAACTCAAAATCAGGTTCAAAAAATCTGGGTAAAAGTCAAAGCAAATACATTCAAGAAGCCGTCTGGTATATCATTCTCTCAATATAAATGGCTCGCTGCTGCTTCGGTGGCTATTTTAATAACTGCGAGTGTATTTTATTTAATCAACTCACAATCAACACACTACAGCAAATCTGTTGCTCAAAAATCATTGATTGAAAAAACAAACCACTCGGCTACCCCAATGGCTGTGGTTTTGACCGATGGAAGTGTAGTTACACTCGACAAAGATGCCAAACTGAGCTATCCGCAACGATTCAAGGCAGATAAGCGAGAAGTATATTTGTCTGGCAATGCGTTTTTTGAAGTTACTAAGAACCCCAATCAGCCATTTTTGGTATATGCCAATACAACTGTTACGAAAGTATTGGGGACAAGTTTTTGGATAAACGCCTCTGAAAATCAAACAGACGTAAACGTAATCGTAAAAACGGGTAAGGTTTTGGTTTACTCTGAGCAAGAATTTAATAAACTAAACAATAGCCCTAACCAAGACGCTGTTGTAGGTGTGATATTGACTCCCAACCAACAAGTAAAATACAACTTATCGGTACAAACCCTTGAAAAGTCGGTTGTTTCGCAACCAGAAATCGTGATAGACAACAAAGTTCAAGAGTTTGTTTTTGACGAAGTGCCTATTTCAAATGTTTTCAAATTGTTAGAAAAAACGTATGGTATCAAAATCGTTTATGACGAAGAAACCCTCTCAAAATGCTTGATAACCACATCGTTTACCGAAGAGCCACTGTTTGACAAACTCAGTATTTTGTGTAAAGCCACAGGAGCAACCTACGAAGTCATTGACGGACAAATAATAATAAATAGTAAATCTTGTAAATAATAAAACCCTAAAATCGAATGAAAAAACAACTATCGAAAATTCCAGATTCAGTCTGGAAAACCATCAAAACCGGGTCTTTACCAATACTACTGATTATGTTGTATGGTAGTTTGGCTTTTGCTCGTGGTGTGTCGGCGCAAGACATACTAAACCAAAAAATCAGTTTAGATGCCGACGGCAAATCGCTCAAAATAGTACTCGGCCAGATTGAGAAAGCTGCCGATGTACGATTTACTTACAGTTCTACGGTTATTGAATCGGCTCGAAAAGTAAAGCTGACGGTCGATAACGAACGCCTCGAATTGATTCTGAATACGCTCCTCAAACCAAATGGTATTGGTTACGAAGTGATGGGCAATCGTATTATTTTATCTAAAAATGAGCGAGCCGAATCTATCCCAAACGTAGTAGCTCCAGCCACCGAGCAAAATATAAAAGGCCGAGTAACTGACGAAAAAGGTGAGGGACTACCTGGTGTGAGCGTACTTGTAAAAGGCACTCAGCGTGGCACAACAACCAACGTAAATGGTGATTTTGTACTAACTATACCTGACGACAAATCGGTGGTTTTGGTTTTTAGTTATGTTGGGTTTTTGCCACAAGAAATAGCCATAAGCAATCAAGTTGAATTGAAAATATCGCTCAAAACTGACCTCAAAACCCTCAGCGAAGTTGTAGTGGTGGGTTATGGTACTCAGAAAAAAGCCGATTTGACTGGCTCAGTTGCCACTGTCAAAATTGACCAGTTGCTCTCACGGCCTGCCGCCGACGTTAGCAATATGTTACAAGGTAGAGTGGCTGGTGTGGTAGCTTCGGGGTCTAATCAGCCTGGTGGCGATGGCTACATTCGTATCAGAGGCATTAGCTCTTTTGGCAACAACAGTCCGCTGGTTATCATTGATGGGGTACAAACATCAAGTACCAATTCAATCAATCCCAACGACATAGAAAGTATGAATATTCTGAAAGATGCGTCGTCGGCGGCTATTTATGGTGCAAGAGGAGCGGCTGGTGTGATTATTATTACTACTAAAAAAGGAAAAGCCAACACCACACGCATCAGT
>JAYVJH010000158.1:0-1608 GCA_043769455.1 Runella sp.
TGCCGCTGCCGTTAGCTAAAGCAAACGGTAATGTATTTCTGGTATATTACTTGCCGTTAGCTTCAGCAAACGGTAATGTATTTTTGGTATATCACTTGCCGCAAACGGTCTCATATTTACAAATAATTTAAAATGAAAAAAATATTAAATTTTCTTAGTATCAGCGAAGTGTTTGGTTACTTTTTGCGGGTTTTCGGTAAAAAAGATCCATCAAAACCAGACAGTAGCTCACTACGCATGATGCACGGCATCAATCGTATTTCGATTGTTATGTTCTTGTTTTGTTTGTGCGTGATGCTCTATCGATATTTTATACGGTGAACGTAGAAACCCTACGAGACTACTGTATGGCCAAACCCCATACGACCGAAGGCTTACCTTTTGGGCCGACTACTCTTGTTTTTAAGGTTGCAGGCAAGATGTTTGCACTTATATCGTTGGACACCGAAGAATTAAGAATCAATCTTAAATGTGAACCCGAGCGGGCCATTGAACTACGAGAAGAATATGATAGCATTTTGCCGGGTTATCATTCAAACAAAATACATTGGAATACCCTGCTGGCCAACGGCCTTAAAAGTAGTTTGGTTTACGAACTCATTGATCATTCTTATGAGCTGATAGTTTCTTCGCTATCTAAAAAAGTACGGGCTGAATTTGAAAATTTGTAAAGCCTTTCTCACTATGCCTACACAAACTGCCGCCGCCTCACAAACTGCCACAGCAAGCCCAATAGAGTAATCAAGGCCAATGGCGCAAGTATATTCAGAAGTTGCCATTGGGTGCGTTGTTCTTTGAGTTTGATTTTGTCCAATGGTCTAAGCGTAATTTGCTTGTTGCGAGCCGTGATGAGTCCGCCTGGATTTAGTAAATAGTCGATGGCATACAACGCAAAATCTTTGTTGGCAAAGGTATTGCGGCTCAGGCGGTCGTAGCCGAGTGGGAGAGGGGATTGTCGTTTGTAATCAATGTCGTTCACAATCATGTCTCCGTCCGAACAAACTACAATTTTAGAGGGTTGGCCTTTCGCTACAAATGAAGCTGCACGTTGGTCAGACGGCAAAATTCTGTTACTAAAAACTGACTGAAAACTGCCCTCCAATAATAATCCTACTGTTTTTATGCCACCTTTATAGTCTCGTGGGTCGGGTTGGCGGCGGGCTTCGTTGTACGACACCAGCACGGGGGCTTTGAGTATGTTGGTGTATTGTGATGTCAATAAAAGCGGTGTTTTGACAATGCCATCTGCCAGAACGGTATCTATTGTACTCGTAAATCTGGTATAAATAGCATCTAAGTTTCGTACAATAGGGTGCTTGCCGAAGTTGTTGATGAGCGGAAAAAATCGCCAAGGCATTGGTTTTATTTAGGCTTGTCGCCCATTGTGCCAACGTTGAGCGGAATGGCCGCACAGCTAAGGTCTTTGACTAAATTTTGATTGACCCTACAACCATATTTAAACAATAATTCTTCTAAGCCAGTCTCAATAGGTTGGGCGAAATTACCTTCCATATTGATACTATCCACTCGTGCGCCGTCAATAAAAAACAACGCTTTGCCACCCTTGACAATAAACTGGTCAATATTAAACTGTTCTTGTTCGTTAAA
>JAYVJH010000159.1:0-4258 GCA_043769455.1 Runella sp.
TATAAATCCTGTTTATTTAATTTTTTTTCGATGAATCAATTAGTAGAAATTATCAGTAAACCCTGGCCGTGGTATGTGGCCGGGCCGTTGATTGGCCTGACTGTACCTACGCTGCTGCTTATTGGCAATAAGTCTTTTGGTATTTCGTCCAATCTACGGCATATCTGCGCTATGTGTGTGCCTGCTGGCTTGCCATTTTTTAGTTATGACTGGAAAAAAGAAATCTGGAATTTGGTCTTTGTCATTGGTACTTTTTTGGGTGGCATGGTCGCTACTTATTTTTTATCCAACCCCGATGTTTTTCAGATTTCTACTGCTACCATGACCGACCTAAAAGCCCTTGGTATCAAAGATTTTTCGGGTCTGATGCCCGCCGATTTGTTTAGTGTCAATGCCCTGTTTTCGCTCAAAGGCTTGATTTTCTTTGTTTTAGGTGGTTTTATGGTTGGTTTTGGTACTCGCTGGGCAGGTGGCTGTACGTCGGGGCATGCTATTATGGGGCTTTCTAACTTGCAGTGGCCATCGTTGGTCGCTACTTGCTGTTTTATGGTAGGTGGTTTTACAATGACTCATTTGCTGTTGCCATTGATTTTTAAGTTGTTCTAAAAAATATAATTTTACAATGAAAAATAAACCCGAAAGCTGGACGGCCAACATTAAATATCTGTTTGTGGGTATCATATTTGGTATTGTGTTTGTGAAGGCCGAAATCATTTCTTGGTTTCGTATTCAAGAGATGTTTCGTTTGCAGAGTTTCCATATGTATGGTGTCATTGGTAGTGCTGTGGTGGTGGGTATGGTGTCTGTATTTTTAATTAAACGTTTCAATATCAAAACCTTAACTGGTGAGTCTGTTGTGATTCAGCCTAAGACGTTTCAAAAAGGGCAAGTCTATGGCGGACTCATTTTTGGCTTAGGTTGGGCTATTACGGGAGCGTGTCCTGGGCCGTTGTTTGCCCAAATCGGCAGTGGTTACGTGGTTGTGTTGGTTACACTTTTGAGCGCACTGTTGGGTACTTGGACCTATGGGTATTTTCAAGAAAAATTATCGAAATAACAAAAACAGACCATGAAAATAGAACAAATTTATACGGGTTGCTTGGCACAAGGGGCTTATTATATTGAGTCGGAGGGCGAAGTCGCCATTATTGACCCTCTTCGTGAGGTGCAGTCTTACATTCAGAAAGCACAAAAAGACAATGCTACTGTCAAATATATTTTTGAAACCCACTTTCATGCCGATTTTGTTTCGGGGCATTTAGAATTATCTAAAAAAACAAATGCCCCAATTATATACGGGCCCAATGCCAATCCTGTTTTTGAGTGTATTGTAGCAACAGATGGACAGGTTTTTGAAATCGGCAAACTCAAAATCAAAGTGCTGCACACGCCCGGCCATACAATGGAGTCGAGTTGCTATTTGCTTTTTGACGAAAACAACAAAGAATACTGCATTTTTACGGGCGACACACTTTTTATTGGTGATGTCGGTAGGCCAGATTTAGCTCAAAAATCAACTATTACACAAGACGACTTAGCAGGGCTTTTGTTCGACTCACTCAGAAACAAAATCATGCCCTTGCCCAACGACCTATTGGTTTATCCAGCTCATGGTGCAGGCTCGGCTTGCGGCAAAAACATGAGTAAAGAAACTTTTGACACATTGGGAAACCAAAAATTATTTAACTATGCCTTACGTGCCAACATGACCAAAGCCGAGTTTGTGCATGAAGTAACCGATGGACTGACACCGCCACCTTATTATTTTCCACAAAATGTAATGCTCAACAAGACAGGTGCAAGAGATATTGCGGCAGTCAAAAACCAGATTGTAGCATTGTCGGCCAATGCTTTTGAAGCCGCTGCCAACGAAACAGGGGCGGTTGTGATTGATACTCGTTCGGCTCAAACGTTCAAAAATGGATTTGTTCCCAACTCTATTAACATCGGTATTAAAGGGGACTTTGCGCCTTGGGTTGGTACGCTTATTACTGATATAGGGCAGCAGATTTTGTTTGTAGCAGACGCACAAGACACTGATGAGGTTATAACCCGACTCTCACGTGTGGGCTACGACAATATCATAGGTTACTTAGATGGAGGTTTTGAAACATGGCAACAAGCTGATAAAGAGATAGATAGCATTGTTTCGATTGGTGCCGATGAGTTTAGTAAACGCTTTTTAGAGACCGAACTAACGGTCAGAGATGTTCGTAAACCAACTGAATATACAGCCGAACACGTAAACGAAGCCATGAATATACCTTTGGCTGTGTTGAGCGACAATATGGTAGAGTTTTCAAAAACCGACACAAACTATATTCACTGCGCTGGGGGCTATCGGTCAATGATGGCTTGCTCTATTCTCAAAGCCCGAGGTTTCGACAATGTGATAGACGTAGCAGGTGGCTTTGCGGCCATTGCCCAAACCAATATACCGAAATCCGATTTTGTATGCCAGTCCAAAATGCGGTAGGTAATTTTTGGGATTTGATTTGACAACTTTTTGAAAAGTTGTCAAATCAAATCCCAAAAGACTATTTACTGGCGGCCTTGAACTCGTCGAAACCTCGTAACTTGATTTCGGGCATTTTTAGTTTTGTAAACTGCGCTGTAACTTTGGCCAACTGGTTGGCTTTCATACCGTCAAATTTGGCCTGTGCTTCTTTGAGTTTGGTTTCCAAAAAAGTCAAGTTTGTTAGCTGTGCATTTGATGGCTTACCAACGTAGCTTGTTACTTCGCCAAACAGGCCAGCGATTTTTTCACGTAGCTGTGGCTCGGCAGTTCCTACATAGTTGTCGCCTTTGGTAACGACCAAGTTTTCTTTGAGTACGTCTAACTCCTTGATGAATGGCTCGGCTACCTTTTTGAGTTTGGTATTTGCCGCCAACCGTGCCGCTGTGCTATCTCTGAGAGTATTGAGGTTATCGACCAAGTGAGCAAGTTGTTCGTTCATACCATAGAGTTTCATGGCCGTTTCGTTTTGTAGTTTGCGGTCGGCGTCGGTGTGCATTGAGTTAGGGTCAGCCTTCAACACCAGCGACGATTCATATACTTGACTCCCTTTTGTCATCTTCACTTTATACGTTCCGGCTGGTACTTGCGGCGATGTAAAGCCACCATACGAAAGTGTTTTGGCGGCAGCTACTTTGGGTGGTTTGAGGCGGTAGTTCCAGTCCACGATATTGATACCTTTGGCTTTGGCGGCAGCGAGGTCAGCTACTTTTTTGCCTGTTTCGTCAAATATTTCTATACCCATTTTGCCAAAAGTGTGGCGGTTTTTGAGGTAATAAATAATCTTGGCTTGGCGGCTTGGGTTGTCGCCTACATATTCGCCTGCATCGCCACCTTCCGAAAATGCAGATTGCTCACGGATAACAGTAGCTGGTCGCTGAAAGAAAAATACATCTTTGCTGGCTGTTTCTTTTGTAATTTGTCTTAGCGGGCTAATGTCGTCCAATATTATCACTCCTCGCCCGTGTGTTGCCATTACCAAGTCGCTGGTTTCGGGCTGTATCGCCAAATAGTGTACGGCTACTGGTGGCATATTGTTTTTGAACTGCGACCAGTTTTGGCCACCGTCCACAGTTACCCAAAGGCCGTATTCTGTACCCAAAAACAATAAATTAGGGTTTACTAAATCTTCTTTTAGGTGGCGGGCGTAGCCCTTTACGTCAGGCGTGATGATTGATTTCCAGGTTTTGCCCGTGTCTGTTGTCTTATATACATACGGCTTCATGTCGTTTTGCGAATGGCCGTCAAAGACTGCATAGCAAGTATTTTTGTCAAAAGTACTTGGCTCTAAATGGTACGCCCAAGTATTTTTGGGAAGATTTGGCACGTTAGCCACCATATTTGTCCACGACTTGCCGCCATCTGTTGTGAGCTGAACGTTGCCATCGTCTGTACCGACCCATACCATATTTTCGTCTAATGGCGACTCTGATATAGCAAACACCGTGCAGTGGTTTTCTGCCCCCGAGTTATCGGCCGATAAGCCACCTGAGTTTTCTTGTTGTTGTTTGGCTGGGTCGTTGGTTGTTAGGTCTGGCGAGATTTTTACCCATGTTTCGCCCATGTCTTCTGAGCGGTGTAAAAACTGGCTACCTACATACAATCTATCAGGTTTGTTGGGGCTAATGTTGAGCGCACCGTTCCAGTTAAATCGTAGTTTTGGGTCGCCCTCAATGGTGTATGGCTTTACTACTTTTTGCTGTTTACGCTGGGTGTCATATCGCCAGATATACTCCGCACCTT
>JAYVJH010000160.1:0-4954 GCA_043769455.1 Runella sp.
TAAGCCATACCAATCGGCCACCTCAAATTGAAGAATTACAGCCTTATTATGTGCAATTTAGAACATTAAACGTCTATAAAATTGATGCCCAGTTGTTGAGAGACGATGACGGCGACCCCGTTGTGATTGTGCCTATTGCAGAGCTATTGCCCGAGGGTATGAAACTCACATCGCAGGGTGAATTTACGTGGCAACCATCACAAACGCAATTTAACCAACTCAAAAACAAACCGCTTTATATTGATTTTTATTTGGAAGACCAGCCCCGAAAAGCACGCTCCAAAGGTAGAATAAGAGTACAAGCCACTCAGCTTGATTTGCCCCCCAATATTATACAAATACCACAGAGCGAGCAGTACGACTTGAAAGAAAATACAACGATTGACCTCAAATTTTACTTGTCTGACCCCAATGGCGATGACGATATTGTAGCTTTTGATTTTGTGTCGGACAATGCCCAAGTTCTAGCTAAGGCACTCATCAAAAATACCGCCAATCAATATGAATTTATCTGGACACCTACCTACGATTTTGTCAAAGACCCGTTAGACTCACTTTCGTTTAGTATTACTTTTTTTGTGATTGATAAAAACCAAAAACGAGACGAGCGCAAAATATACTTTACCGTCAGAAATGCCGTCAATGAAACATTAAAAGACAAACAACTCTATGGCCAATACAAATCGGCATTGGTTGAAGCGTGGAATTTATTAGAACAGCTTTCTGAAAAAGAACAAACATTGAAACAGGCTTACTTGCAGGCCAAAAAAGGAAAACGCAATCGGTCAGTTACCACGGCCACGTTGGGGGCGGTTACGGGCATATCGCCAGTTGTTATCAGAACTACCGACAACCGAACGATTGTGTCGGCTATTGGTGGTACGGCTATCTTGACGATTGGCACACTCGAAGCCACAGAAGTCATTGGCAAGTCGCTCAAAGATATTTTGGAACGGTATAATTATGTATTAGAAAAAAAAATAGAGATTCAGAGCAAAGGAGATGTTTTTGCCCGTGAATATGCGCTCAAATCGGCTCGCCGAACGGCAGAGTATATTCACAAAAAAGACGATTTTAAGCTCGCTCTCATTCTCAAAGGGCCTGTTACGCTCGACTTAGATGCTACTTGGGAAAACAAAAAAGAAGCGACCGATAAGGCTATCGGTCGCTCGTTTAAAGACTTTTTGAGTTTTGAAGATTGATTGAGCCTACGGCACCAAAAACACTGCATTACTAAAAATAAGTTTGCCGTTGTACCAAAAACCTCTAAATAAAGGGTCATTGGCCATATAAATTATTTTGCCTCTGCCTATTTCTTCGACACCATAAAAGAGCGTATTTTGTAGTTTTTCTTTTGCATTTTTACCTACAAATCCAGCTACATAGCCTTCTTTTTCTTTTTTGAGATAGCCTACATTCCAGCCATCTTTCAAAAACTCGTAGTTGTAGGTATTGTTTACGAGCGCATAAAAATAGTCGGGCATACCAAAAGCCAGCGGGTGCGTGTTGTCGAGTTTGATTTTATAGATACTACCAGGTGTTTCGTCAGAGACTGATTCACGCTCACGATTGGCATATATTTTTAGTGAATCTGCCCCTTTTTTCTTTTCGTCTTTCCGAGTTTTAAGACCAAAGCCGTCTTTATCGGCCAAAATACCTGTTGAATTTTCTAACAATATCAACTTTCCGCCACCACGTAACCAATCTTTTAGAGGCTGTATTTGGCTTTCTTTTATCAAGTTAGAGCCATAACCAGACGGTACGACAAGCACGTCGAGTTTGGTAAAAGGCAAACCACCTCGGCCATTTGGGTCAATGAGCGTGATGGGGTATTTGAGTTCTTGGTCAAAATAATGCCAGACTTCGCCCACAGCCGTCATAGATGTACCCTCGCCTGCAATGAGGCCCACACGTGGCGTTTTGATAGAATATACAAAATCTGAACCAAAGTCTGAACCCTTGGCCACGCCACCTGTTTCGGTAGTTGTGAGGGTTATGCCGAGTCGGTTGGCTTCGTCTATAATTATTTTGTCAAATTTTTCGCCCATCGCTTCGTTGCCTGCACGAGTCATAATGAGCGTACCAGCGGCGTAAGTTTTGTTGTTGAGGTCAAATGTTTTTTCGGCAATTCGTACCTTGATTTTATTTTTTAGAACAGCAGCCAATAGCTTGACATCTTCGGCAGACCGCCAGTTAGCAAGGTAGGCGTAAGGCTTATTTTGATTGACCAATGACGATTGACTAATGACTAACGACCCCGGCCCAACTACTAATTTCTCTTTTACACCATACGTTTTGAGGCCAAAAGCCAGCGGCACACACCACGAAGTGATGTCATAAGTTACGGAGTCTTCGAGCATTGGTTTTGTTTCAAACAGTATTTTCAATAACGTGGATTTGGGCTGATAGGCGCTGATGAGCAAATCGTTGGCTTCGGTTTTGAATGTTTCTTCTTTTTGGGTCAAATAATTATAGCCCGACAGTGATTTTGAGTCGCTCGAATAGCCATAAACGATTCGGTTTTTGTCTAATAGCTCTTTCAATGCTTTTATTTTACCCTCGTCACCAGTAGTTTTGACAACGTAGCCTTTGAACGTACCAATAGGGTTTGACTGTGATTTTTCAAAGAACTTCACAAACTCATCGGCTACTTTGGCTGGTCGGTCGGCGACGGCTTCGAGGGTAGCGATACTGGCCGTGGCCGAGTGTGCAATGCGGTCACGGAGTGTGAGTGTATCGCCCTCGCTGGTACGCTCGTAGGCGAGGCCAGCCACGCCACCGCCACCTTGCTCGTAGGTCATTCCAATAGCCCCGTTGTAGGTTGGCCATGTGTCGCCGTAGCTTGGGTACAGCAAGTCAAACCGCTCTCGGGTATAGTAGAGCCAGTTTTTGCGGTCAAAATATTTTTTGTTGTATGTACCAATCACATCTTGCAACTCCCTCTGCCAAAGCGTAATATCTTCGTGATAAGGCTTGGCGGCAGGTGCAAAATAGTACGGGCTATCTGGTCCCATTTCGTGAAAATCGCCATGAACCTGCGGCATCCAGTTGTGGTAGGCAGTTATGAGTTGGCTCGTGATTTCTTGTGTTTGCCAAGCCCAATCACGATTTGGGTCAAACAAATAGTGCGTATAGCGACCACCTGGCCAAGGCTCGTTGTGTTCCCATGCGCTTGTGTTGGCGTTGGGTTCTGTTCCTATTTTTTGGTTATACCAGTTTACATATCTATCGTGGCCGTCGGGGTTGAGGCAGGGAGCCAAAATAACAATACTGTTTTTTAATATTTTGGCCGATGTAGCATTGTTAGGTTGCAGTAGTTCGTCCAATACTTTCATAAATGCCTCAGAACTTACGCCCTCGTTGCCATGAACGTTATAACTAAGCCATATAATTGGTTTACTGTCTTTGGCTGTGGGCGTTCCGGCCATCATACCAATACTTTTGAGGTGGTCGGTACGGATTTGCTCTAAGTTTTTGATGTTTTCGTCGGCACTTACTACTACAAACATAAGCGGTCGCTTTTCGTAAGTTTGGCCGTAATTTATAATCTTGACTTTGTTGGGCAACTGCTCCGCCACGTGTTCGGCATAGCGGTATATTTGGTGCGAAGGCGTAAAACGCTCGCCAACGGCATAGCCCAAAAATTGCTGTGGCGACTGCAAAGTATTTTGAGATTGAGCGCAAATACTCAATAAAAGAAGTACGGCTGTCAAAAATTGTTTTTTCATTTGAAGATTTTAAATTGGGTTAATGAGTATGTCAAAGTATTAGAGCGGTGTCTTTGGGTATTGATACAAAAACACAACTCCCAAAGATACAATTTAAAGACAGAAAAGTTTTAAAAGTACCCTAATTTTAGTTTATTTTACAGTAAAATCATTAAAACACAATACCACAAAAACCACTATACATAATGCTCTGGGGAATAGATTTGGGAGGAACAAAGATTGAAGGCGTAATATTGTCGGCGGCTTCGCCCGATGCTGTCGTTGTCCGCAGGCGCATAGATACAGAAGCCCACAAAGGCTACGACCACATTGTTTCGCAAATTTGTATGTTGGTCAAATTATTAGAAAACCAAACAGGACTAAAACCCCAAGCCATAGGTATAGCCACCCCAGGCACACACGACCCAGCCACCAACGCCATGAAAGGCTGTAATACCACGTGCCTGAATGGCCGTTTTTTGAGAGACGACTTAGTGGCCAAATTACAAATCCCCGTCAAGCTCGCCAACGATGCCAACTGCTTTGCACTGGCCGAGGCTACGATGGGCGTAATTCCCGACGTACTGACTGATTTTCGGTGTGTATTTGGAATAATTATGGGAACAGGCGTAGGTGGTGGTGTGGTTTTGAAAAGCCCCAATGGGCAGGTTTTCCCGCTCAACGGCCTCCATGGTATTGGTGGAGAATGGGGGCATAATATACTGGAACACAACGGCTACGACTGCTACTGCGGCAAAAAAGGTTGTCGGGAACAAGTACTTTCGGGGCCATCTTTACAAAGATTTTATGAACAAAAAACAGGTAAGTCTTTTACACTCAAACAAATAATAGACAATCATAAACAGGGAAACGATACCCCCGCCACCGAAACCGTGGACAGAATGTTGGAATATTTTGGCCGCTCACTCACAACAATTATCAACGTACTCGACCCCGATGCCATTGTAGTCGGCGGTGGCTTGAGCAATATTGATTTGCTTTATACCGAAGGCATTGAGCGTGCCAAAAAGTACGTTTTCAACAATGGTATCATCAATACACCTATTCTCAGACCCAAACTTGGCGACAGTGCGGGAGTTTTTGGGGCAGCTATGCTGACAGTCTAAGTAGATTCTGTGTTAAAATCTTATAAAAAAGAATATTTTTTATACTTTTGTCTTCTAAAGCGACCATAGAGTCAGCTTGTGCTAGGCTGTTGCCAATTTGGCTTCAGCCTTTTTTCTTTC
>JAYVJH010000161.1:0-7638 GCA_043769455.1 Runella sp.
CCGTTTGTTTGCGTAGTAAAGCCCCAAATGCCGACCCACTCGATGACGAATTGGCAAATTGCTGAAACAACCCAATGCGATTGGCACGTGGTTGGTGAGCATCAAAACTTAGGTCGTCGAGTACATAAAGCGTAATAATAAGACAAGTTGCCAGACCTACTGCCAAACCTGCAATGTTAATGATAGAAAAAGTACGATTTTTCCACAGGTTTCTAAAAGCGATTTTGATATAGTTGCGTAGCATAATTTTGGGTAATTGTAGAATAGACTACAACTATATCGCATTTTTTATGCCACAATAACAACTCGCTAAAAATCAGTTTATTACAAAAAAATACTACTCAAATATTGTCCAAAATCGGACAATATTTGAGTAGTATCGGACAGTTACTGTTGTTCTCAGATGGTGTTTTAGCGATACACAAACACCGACTGGCTCATGGTTTGGGTGCCTAAAATGGTTTTCATAGTGGCCGGAAAATTGGTTTTGTCGTTGTAGGTATATTCATAGCGCCACAGGTTGGTTTTGTTGCCGTTGGTATCTTTGCCAAAATTACTGATGGCGTTGTTGGCACTTGTCCATTGTTCATTGAAGCCAGTCGAGGGTACATTGAGCAGCCGAAACGGGTTTGGTTTGTCGTCATGTTCCCAATAAGAAGTAACCCATTTTGTTAGATTATTGCGGTTGTCGTAGTCAAAAGTATCTGTTGAAGATTCCTTGTCGTCGGGTGTGTAGGTTTTGGTTTCTATTTTTCGTCCCAAATTGTCATATTTCAAAACTGTATAAGTACGCAGGTCGTTTGCCCCGAGGTAGTTTTTTGTTTTGGCCACACGCCCTTGTGCATCGTACTCAAAGGCAACGCTGTTTTGTATAGTCAGCGGCTTGCCAGGTTTGGGTGAAGAACTCAAAAACATTGGGTGAGATGACCAAAATTCGATATTATCTACACGGTTATTGACCCACGTATATCGGGTAGATTCCCAGAGACTTTTGCCATCGTCAAAGTATTTTTGTAGCTCAATCAGTTGGTTTTGGGCATTGTATATAAATGCCGTTTGCAGTTTTCCCTCGGTTCTGATTTCGCTAATCAGTGGCCCAGTAGCTGATGCCGATGGTAACACCTGCTCTGTCTGACACTGAAAAAGCCCCAAAGAAAGGCAAAGTAAATAACAGATTTTTTTCATCTTGGTTTTCATTTAGTTTTCTTAAAGACGTAATTCGAGGGTAGAAAGTTGGAAAGTGTAATTGACATAAAAACAAACACCAACGGGGCTACTTTTATTCAGTCTTCAAACTCTTAACAGGATTCATCAGTGCCGCTCGAATGGCTTGATAACTTACTGTCAATAAAGTAATTAACAAAGCCAAAACAAGGACAACTGCAAACACGCCCAATCCAATACTAATTTGGTAGTCTTTGTACTCTTTTAGCCATTGGCTCATGCCGTAGTAGGCAATGGGCGAAGCTACGAGGCAAGAAATGATAACTAATTTTACAAAATCTTGCGAAAGCAAACTCCACAAATTGGTTACCGAAGCCCCCAAAACTTTACGGATTCCAATTTCTTTGGTGCGCTGCTCGGCCATAAAACTTGACAAACCAAACAGACCTAAGCAGCTAATAAAAATGGCTAAAATTGACACAATCAGAGACAGATTGCCTATGAGTTCTTCGTAATTGAATTTTTTGGCGTAGGCCAAATCTGCAAATGTGTAGTCGAAAGGAAAACCTGGGTTGTATTTGTCGAAAATAGGTGCAATTTTGGCAAGTGCTTCCGAAGTAGCAACGTTGGGGTTTATTCTCACACAAACCACATTTGTCCAGTCTTTCACAAAAACTAACGTCAAGGGTGCAATAGCACTGAAAGGTGACTCCATGTTTACGTCCTTCATTATGCCTATTACCCTGCGGTCTTCGCCATTCCATTTTAGTTGTTCGCCAACGGGGTTTTTCAAACCCATACGTTTTACGGCGGCTTCGTTCAAGATTACGCCCGATGAGTCAGTAGCAAATTCTCTTGAAAAATCACGGCCTTCTTTGAGTGTTATTCCCAACGTTTTGATGTAGTCATAGTTAGTGGCCACGATATTAAAAATTGCTCCCTCGTCTTGTGGCGTTGAGTTTTTCCATTTCCAGCCGTTGCTGTTGCTCCAAATTTGGGTAGGTAACGAGCTGGATTTACAAACTGACGACACCATGCCCGAAGCCAAAAGTTCGTTACGAAGTGGCCCAAAGTTTTTGTTTATATCGGTCGAACTACCCACCGAAATCAAGCCTTTGTTGTCAAAACCAATGGGTCGATTTTTACCATACTGGATTTGCTGATAAACAATAATAGTACCAATCATTAAGGCAATCGAAAACGTAAACTGCACCACCACCAGTATTTTTCGGGGCAAGGAAGCACTTTTGCCCACGTGAACGCCGCCTTTGAGAATCTGAACGGGATTGAACGATGACAAATATAGAGCAGGATAGCTACCCGCCAAAAGCCCCGTAAAAAGCGTAAAAACCAGCATAATTAACCAAAAAACAGGATTGTAGAGTTGCAGTACCATGAGTTTTTCGGTGAGTATATTGAAGTAAGGCAGCGACACAAATACAATCAGCAAAGCCAAGACCAGTGCCAAGAAAGCAATCAAAAGCGACTCGCTCAAAAACTGCCCAATGAGCTGCTCCCGACCCGAACCAACGGCTTTGCGAACACCTACTTCTTTGGCTCGTTTTTCGGAGCGGGCAGTGCTGAGATTCATAAAATTGATACAAGCAATGACCAAAATAAACAATCCAAAAATAGTAAACAGCCTGACGTATTTGATAAAACCGCCTGTATTTATGCCTTCTTCAAATGTAGAATATAGTTTCCATTTGGCCATGGGGTGAATGAGAACTTCGGGCTTGATACTCTTTTTCATCAACTCTTTGTCCATTAAATGACTCAAAACTAAGTTTTTAATTTTGGCATTGGTTTTCTGAGGCGATACGCCTTCTTTGAGTTGCACAAAAACTTGGTGAGAGTTATTGTCCCAAGCCGTTTCTTCTCGTTTCACATAATTGGGGTAAATCTTGGCTTGCAGCAACCACGGAATCAAAAAGTCAAATTGTAGGGTGGCGTTTTTGGGTTGTTTGGCTACAATGGCGGTTACTTTCAAATCTGCCACATTGTCCATTTTTACTGTTTTGCCGATAGGGTCTTGTTTGCCAAAAATAGCCTGGGCGGTTTCTTCGGTCAAAACAATAGAATAAGGTTCTTTGAGCGGATTTGTGTCGCCGTTCAATATGTTTAGTGAAAACATTTCGATGGCTTCTGGGCCAATGTAATGCCCATTTTTTAAAAATTTCTGGTTGCCCGCCACCAACGAGCGGTCTGCGCCCCAGTCGCACATAGCCACGGCCTGAAAGTCGGGGTATTTGGTTTTCAGTTCGTCACCCATCGGGTAAGGTATGGCATCTTGCGTACCTCTATGTCCGTCAAAAGTTTGGTGCATCTTTACTTGGTAGAGCATTTCATAGTTTTGGTGGTGCTTATTGGCCGACAGTTCGTCATAAACCCAAAGCCCAATGAGCATAGCCACGGCCATACCCACGGCCAAGCCGCCAATATTGATAAAACTGTAAACCTTGTTCTTGACGAGGTTTCTGATTGCTATTTTGAGGTAGTTGCGGAGCATTTTATTTTTTGTTTGTTTGAAAATTTACTCTGTCTTTAAACTCTCCACAGGATTCATTAGTGCTGCCCGAATGGCCTGATAGCTCACAGTCAGCGAGGCAATAAGAATAGCCACTAAGCCCGTTATTGCAAAAATCCACCACTCAATATTGACATGATAGGCAAAGCCTTGTAGCCACTGCTCACCCAACCACCAAGCCAATGGCGATGCCAACACAAGCGCAATGAGTACCAATCTCAAAAAGCCACTCGACAATAGCATTACTACGCTACTCACCGATGCGCCCAGCACTTTACGGATTCCGATTTCTTTGATGCGGACTTCGGCGGCAAAAGTAGCCAAACCAAAAAGTCCAAAACACGAAATGAGCAGCACAACAAATGCAAAAACCAAAAATAGCAGTAATTGATTTTGCTCTGAGCGGTGCAGTTGGGCGTAGGTTTCGTCCAAAAATTCGTACTTAAAAACACGGTCGGGTACTAACTCTTTCCAGAGCTTTTCGGTGGTAGCAATGGCGTTTTTAAACTGATTGGGGGTGGTTTTTACATAAATTATACTTTGCCAGCCGCTGTTGGTATAAAACACCAAAGGCATGATTTTTTCTTTGGGACTGCGATAATGAAAATCTTTGGCGATGCCAATAATCTGCCCTTTGAGGCCCTTAAACTCAAATTGCTGGCCTACTACGGGTTTCGGAATGTTCAATTCTTTGATGGCCGTTTCGTTCAAAATCACGTTGTTGTTGTCGCCAGTGTTTGACTTATTGAACCATCGGCCATCGGTGAGTTTTAGGTCAAAAAAATCTTTAAAACCAGCAGATACACAAAATTGACCTACCCTTGGCTCGGTTTTTGGGTCTTTGCCTTTCCAGTTGAGGCTGCCGCTGTGGGTGCTTCGCATATCAATAATGTTTTCGTTGGCTGTCGTTACAGACTTAATACTACTTTCAGCATTGAGTTTATCAATCAATGTATTACGAACTGTTGTCTGGTTTTTGACATTCCACGGAACGGTCATCACAAACGTTTGCGATTTATCATAACCCAATTTTTTGTTTTGGATAAACTGTAATTGTTGGTAAATCAAGAAAGTAGAAATCAAAAGTACAATCGTAACCGTAAACTGAAATACTACCAAACCCTGCCGAAAAACACTATTTTTTGAACCTCCAACGTTAATACCCTTTAAAAGTTTGAGCGGCTGAAACGACGACAACAAAACCGAGGGATAAATACCCGTTAATAGTATTGAAAGTAGCATAATGCCGCTCAAAATCACCCATACGATGGGGTTTTCGGTGAGCGAAAAACGATTGTCCACCAAGTTTTCTAAAAATGGTAGGCCGTAGTTAATCAGTAGTATGGCCAGCGAAGCCGCCAACAAACTCGTAATGATAGACTCTACAAAGAACTGACTGAACAAGCCCCCAGTAGATGCGCCAATGATTTTTTTGACACTCACTTCCTTACTTCTTTGGCTGGCTTTGGCCGTTGTCAGATTGACATAATTGATACAAGCAATGAGCAAAATAAGTACTGCCACCAGCCCAAAAATAAACAATACGGTGCGGTCGGCGGCCAATGGCATAGATTCTGTTTTTACTTCTTGGTCTAAATGTATAGCCGTCAGCGGTTTTAGGTCGAGAGTGGTTTTGCTGTCTTCTTCTTTTCGTAGATTTATAAGTAGTGTTGTAAGTTTATCAGAAACTATTTTGGTATTGATACCGTCCTTACAAACCACAAAGGTCTGGTAGTTGAAATTACTCCAATCGGCATCGTTTTCTCGTACTTCGGGATCAACGAGTCGGGCTTCGTTTTGAATCAATACATCAAATTTAAAAATAGTATTTGAGGGTGTATTCTTTAAAACTGCCGCCACCACTAAGTTCAGCGAATCGAATTTAATGATTTTACCAATTGGGTTTTCGTCTCCAAAAAAAATCTTGGCTCTTGTTTCGGTAATAGCTATGTTGTTTTTGTCGCTAATTACGTTTTTTAGATTACCTTTAATAAACTGATAGTCAAAGACATCGAACCAGTTTTTGTCCACGAAAGCCATTTTGTTTTCGGTAACAATTTCGTTGTTTATTCTCAAATTTTGCTCACTCCACGGCACATACAATCGAGTTGCTTCTTGAATTTCGGGAACGTTGTTTTTGAAAAAATCGGCTAATTGCAGCGGCGTGCTGTCCCAATGCCACGACTCATTGCCATCTACTTTGAGATGTGTATTGATGCGATAGGTATTTTTTGCTTTGGCATGATAACCATCGTAGTTCAGTTCGTTTTGTATCCAAAGTACCAACAACACGGCCACGGCCATACCCACGGCCAAGCCGCCAATATTGATAAAACTGTAAACCTTGTTCTTGACGAGGTTTCTGATTGCTATTTTGAAATAGTTGCGTAGCATGGTTGTTTTTGTTAAGAGATAGTTTGAACGGTTAAACGAGATTTTTTTTAATCGCTTTTCAATACTTCGGCAGGGTTGATTTGGCTCGTCCGTAAGGTTTGCGACAGTACGGTGAGTGCGCCAACTACAAAGACCAGACCAAAACCCAGCAGTAAATTATGTAGCCCTAAATCTACGCTATTTCCCATTTTGTTTCGCATGAGTGTGCCACAAAACCAACCCGCAGGAATACCGAAAATACCCGACCAGAGCAGCAGTTTGCCAAAATTTTTGGAAACTGTCCACACCAACTGTCCGTTGTTTGCCCCCAATGCTTTTCTGATTCCTACCTCTTTGGTGCGAACCTCCACGGCGTAGGCCGCAATACCCAAAATACCCAAACAAGCAATGAGCATGACCAAAGCGCAGAAAAATCCAAAAAAATTCTGAATAGAATTAGTCGAATAATCGTGGCTAATTGCTTGCTTGTAATTGTACAAATTGGGGGTTTTATCTGAAATATTATTGTGCCAAATTTTTTGACAAGCAGCCATCACTGCTTGTTCGGTATTGGGTTTTGTTTTGATGGCTATTTGATTAAATTCTTTGGGTAAATACCTGAAAATGCAGGGAATTGACTTAAGTTCTTGCATGGCTGCATCGGGCAAGATACCTATTATTTGAACGTTTGACGAATCGATTGCTACAAATTTTCCCACTACATCTGCTGATTTTGAGGCAATTAGTTTTGCGGCAGCTTCGTTCATCAACACTAACTCTTCGCTGTTGTTAGGGGTATTTTCTGGAAAGTTACGCCCTGCCAATAACTGAATATTGGCTATTTCGAGGGTAGCGTGGTCAATGCTCACGTAACGCAATACATGGGTGTGATTGGTTGTTTTGAGCGAGCAGGTAGTGCTGGGAAATTGTACTGGAAGCCAATTTGTTGCCGATACCCGCTCTACTTGACTGAGTTGCTCAATTTGAATTTTGAGCGTTTCGTAAGGTTTTCCTTTCAAATCCATAATCAGAACATGGTCGGGTAAGGTAGTCGCCAAACGGGTTTTTACGGTGCTGTCCATGTCTCGCAATACTACAAAAAACACCATGAGCATGGTGGTAACAGCAAACTGCACGACAATCAAAAATTTATAGATATGTACCCCACGTAATAGCTTCACATTCTGCATTTTGTGCAATACTTGCACAGGCTGAAACGAGGATAACAACCAAGCGGGTACTATTCCTGCCACCACGCCCGTTAAGATGATATAGACCAACAAACCCAACGCCAAATAGACATCAAAACTGTATTCATTTTCTGGGGGACTCACCTCATTTAGTATTTCGACCAATGGAAAAGCCATCAGTAAAGAGAACAGTGCAACAATGACCGACTCCGTTAAAAATTGCTTGATGATTTGGCTACGCACTGCACCTGATGCCTTGCGAATACCTACCTCACGCGCCCGTGCCAATGCCCGTGCCAATGATAAACTTGTATAATTGAAAGCCGCCAAAACGGTTAAGGCAGCCACTAAAAAAAGTGATGTCAATATACCCGACCAGTTTGT
>JAYVJH010000162.1:0-1906 GCA_043769455.1 Runella sp.
GAAGCGCCTGCGTGTTCGAGTTTGCGGAGTGGCGTAAACGACAAGCCAATACCGATGCTGGTAGCCAGACTAATAATCCAGAAAAAAGGCGTATCAAGACCGTATTGACTTAAATCTGGGTAGTTGTTTTTGATAAAAGGCACAATCAAATCTGCTAAAAAATGCGCCATGCCCGTTACACCAAATCCTACTGCTGCAATCAATATTAAGTCGTTGAGGGTAGGTATTCGTTGGTTATTTTGTTGGTCGGCTTCAATTTGGTTTTTTAGTTTTTCAATACTACTACTGTCGGCTTTGAGCCATTTGTCAATTCGTGCGGTGTGTCCAGCACCATAAATTAGCAATGCCATCCAGAGTTCGGCAATAACGACATCAACGGCTACAACCTGCGAAAATAGCGCATCACTTGGTCTGAACACCTCTTTGAGTGCCGTCTGGTTTGCACCGCCTCCTATCCAACTCCCTGCAATAGTCGAAAGCCCTCGCCATACGGCATCTGGCCCAATACCACCGACTGTTTCGGGGCTAAACTGCTTGACTATCCAGACTGCCAACGGCCCACCAACCATGACTCCTGCTGCACCTGCCAAAAATATGATTATTGCTTTGGGACCGAGTTTGGCTATTGCCTTAAAATCCATACCTAATGTAAAATAGACCAAACAAGCCGGTAAAAAAAACTGAGACACAACTCGATACAACTGCGATTGTTCACCAGATATTACCCCAAAAGAATTGAGAAGCCCAGGCAAAAAGTAACAAAATAATAAAGGGGGAAAAAATAAATACAATTTTTGAAAAAATCCTTTGAGAGTCGATGTATAAAAAATGGCTGCCAATATACTGAGCAAAAGACCGAGTACAACGGCATCGTTGGTGATGAGAGGCATGATGTTGGTTTGGCAATAAAGATATTATTACAGTCCACAAATGTCGTTTATTTTATACAAGGCTTGATTGTTTTCATAAAAATTTCTTTCAAAACAAGTGTGCGAGCCAACGTAAATCCTATCGGTACGCTCTTGGGCTTGGCCAATAGACAGCCTGCTTTTTTCATTGTTACTCTATTACTTTTGGAACTTTAAAATAAACCAAATCTTTACTTGGCGCATTCAATAGCCCTTTTTCTCGGCTCAGGTGCTGGCCAACTACGTCTTCCCGCATCACGTTTATCTCATCAGAAATATGGGTGAGTGGCTCTACGCCAGTTGTGTCTATTTCGTCCAATTGTTCCATCCACGACAGCACACTTTCTAAACTCTCAACAAGAGCCGGCTCTTCGGCTGGTGTTATTTCTAAGCGAGACAAATGAGCAATTTTGTGTAATGCTTGCTGGTCTATTTTCATATTTGATTATTGAGGATTGGTATTGGCCGACTCTAATTTATCACTAATTTTTCGGGTTTCGGTCTGAATCTTTCTGATGTCTCGTTGAATGGCCTTGGTTTGCTCTAAATTTTTTAGCTGAAAGTCGTCAAATTTCTTAACCATGTCGCCAAGCATTTGTTGAAATACGAGTATGTCATTTTTGGCATTATTTGATAGTTGATCCATTGCATCGACATTTGCTTTTATAATTTTAAACTGTTTTTTTAGACTATCCGACTTTTCAGCCAATAATTGCTCATTTTGGGCAAGTTGCTCGTTGATGGCGATATTCTTTCGTATCAACTCTACTTTTTCAGCGGTCAAAACTTCATTTTCTTCGCCCAAACTACGCAAATTTTGTTTTGTGTACTCCAGTTTACTTTGTTGGGCTTCGTATTTTTCTAACGACACACATCTACTCAAAATGAAACAAATGGTAATTAAAGCAAGGCAACTTTTACTTTTAAAATAAATCATAATTTGGATTGAGATTTGGTACATAATTAACACCCCAAAATTAACAAAAAACTTGCCAGAC
>JAYVJH010000163.1:0-6489 GCA_043769455.1 Runella sp.
CGATCTGCAATTTGAGCAAGGCCAAAGCGAACTATCGGCAGGGGCCATGGCCGAACTTGACCAAGTGGCAGACTTGATGCGAAAATCGACAACGCTGACCATCGCACTGCTGGGGCATACCTCAAACGAAGGCGATAGCGGCGAAAACCTACGCCTATCGAAAGATCGAGTAACGGCCTGTAAACGCTATTTGATGGGGCAAGTCCAAAACGGCAACCAGCGCATCAAGACCGCAGGTTATGGCCAAACTCGTCCACTCGTACCCAACTCAACACCAGAAAATCGTGCCAAAAACCGCCGTGTAGAGTTGTTGGTAGAGAGTTTGTAAAAAAAATATCTAAGGAAGTCTTCGCTCTGAGCGAAGACTTCCTCTTTTTAGACTTAAAATTTCTTAAAACGCAACAATGAGGCACTTTTGTACTAATTTTGCAGCGTGAAAATAGCCCCGTACATCATAGCAGCCCTTTTGTTTGTAACATCTGCCGCCAATGCCCAAATACAACGGCGAGGCGGTGGCGAGTTCCCGTCCAGAAACAACGAGAGTCCTTTGACCAATGACAGAACGACTGGAAACCAAAACGATACAGGCAAAAAATCGGGCGGGCGCGAGTCTATCATTGACGACTCTACCAAAAACGTATATGGCCCCAAAACCGTGCGCTACTTTTTTGAAGACGATTTGTTCAATAATCGCAAGACACTCTATACCATCGATACCAACTACCACGACTTTCATCGATATAGTATATTACAGACAACAAACCACGAATATGTAGATTTGGGAAATCTCGGTACGTCTGCCCGAAGGCTCTACTATCGGCCTGCCGAGCAACTTGGCGCACAGTTGGGGTATGATTCATATAATCTTTATGCCTATCAGATTGCCAATGTAAAGTACCTTGACACTCGCTCGCCTTTTACCAATATGTATTTGGTATTGGGTGGTTTGGGACAAAACATATTACGATTTGACCATTCGCAAAACCTCAGCCCACGCCTCAATCTGGGCATACAAGTAGAACGCTCCACCACCAACAAACAATATGGTACATCGGGGCGTAGCGATTTGCAAAACAACTTAGTACAAAACTGGGCATTTGTGGCGCACGGCAACTATCGTTCAGAAGATGGCAAATATGAAGCCTTGGCACAATTCAATTACCTCAACCACGATGCACTTGAACAAGGAGGTATTGTGCCAGATTCGTCTAAAATCAAGACCGATGGCGTTGTTTTTTGGGACAATATCGAGCGGTCGGCCAAATTGTCTAATGCATCTTCATGGCATAGGCGAGGGCAGTTGCACCTATACCATCAATACAAAATGGCGCAGGGTTTTCAAATATTTCATATATTAGACTGGCGCCGAGATACCAATATTTTTACAGACCTTGCCCCAGCCGATGCCCTCAAATACAAATTTTATAGCAATACCTTTACACCTATTGCTTTTGACAATCAAGATGTTAGATACAAATTATTAGAAAATAAAGTAGGTATCAAAGGGCGTTTTAGAGACTTCAATTATCGGCTACATCTTCGCAACCGAGTGTATGGTTTGGCTGGAAGTCATAATTTACCCAATACCATTGAGTTTTTTAATGAACGTCTCAAAAGCCTAAAAAGCGGATCGGTTTATCCACAATATTACTTTATTCGCAATGATTCGATATTGCAGTACAACTATAAATTTAACGACCCAACACGTAACCAATATGCCCAAAACCAATCCGAAAGTTTTGTGGGTTTATGGCTCAATTATTTTCTGAAAGACAGCACACAACGACTAACAGCAGAAGCCGAATTTGGTACTACTGGCGATACCAAACTCAAAGGCGACATTGTTACTAACTGGTTTGAAGCAGGTGCAAGTATCGTTTCGGCTTCGCCCACGCTACTACAACAACGTTTTGAGAGCAACCACCTTAGATGGGACAATGATTTTAAAAACGTAATTTCGACCAATATTTATGGACAGATAAATCTCAAAACCAAAACGTTAATTTTTAGCCCAAGAATAGAGTTTAGCCTCATCAAAAACTATATTTATTATAACCGAAAAGCCGAAGTAAGCCAATACGGAAGCGATTTGAAATACCTCAAAGTCAGCACCAACCTCGAATGGCGGCCTGGCCGCTGGCAGGTTGTTTCACAAATTCATTTGGCAACGGCGCAAGATTCGGTCTTGGTAGTACCCAAACTAATGACAAACCTACGGCTGTCGTATGATTTTATTTATTCAAAAGTGCTTTATGTACAAGTCGGTACAGATTTACATTACAAGTCTAACTATTTTGGAAATGCCTATATGCCGCTCACACAGCAGTTTTATGTTCAAAACCAAATACCGACCGAAGGCTATTTATTGGCCGACGTTTTTGCCAATTTCAGAATCAGTCGGGTGCGGTTGTTTGTGAAGTATAACAACCTACTGCGGTTTGTGTCGAGTACATTTTTGGATTCAAAAGCAGGGTATTTTTCTACACCTCTTTACTCTGGTATGAACAATACCCTTAGTTTTGGTGTAAACTGGCCGCTGTTCGATTAGTGTTGTCTATACCTCTATCCGAAGTAACTCTTATCTGTGGCTGTGTCTTCACAGAATATTGTCCAGTCCTGTGAGGACACAGGCCACGGATAAGAATTTAAGATATTAAGAATTGTATCTATTTTTGGGGTAACCAAACGACAAAAAAATCACTAAATAGTTTGAAAACTGACCGATTCTTAATGGGAGGTAATATCAGGGTAGTCCTACCTTTGTAAGGTTGTGTTGCAGGTGAAAACACCATGCAACGGCATTCTGAGCATTACATTTATAGGACTACCAATATCAGATATTTTTTCTGAAAGAAAAGAACCCTGTGCTTACGAAGCATACTGTGATTTAGCCGAATTATATTTGTTTGTAAATATAAAAATATATAATTATCTTTGATATAAATTAAAATATCAAAGATATGAAAAAAATATATTTATCGCTCACGTTACTTTTTGTAGTGCTACAAAGTTTTGGTCAAATACAGATTTTATCTGAAACAGAACTCAATCAACGAGGGCTGACTGTTGCAGAATTAGAAAAAAAATATGGCTCACATACCGACCAACAAAAAACAAAATCACGAGGTACTTTTGAGGTCTGGGACAAAATCGGTAATCTATCGATTCAGATGTTTGGCGTTGAGCCAGAAGGATTGGGTATGGTGGTTTATTATTTTGTGAACGCCTCTGGTAAATTTGACTACGTGGTTTATGCTATCCAAGAAGAAGACGAAGGTAAGATTTCTCAAGCTAACATAAGCCGATTCAAAAATGCCATTGATTCGTTACTGGGAAACTATCAATGGCCAGAATTTTCAAATCAGGCAACAATGTTTTCAGATTATTTTCGGTTTGGTTGGCGCAAAATTAACTCTGGAGACAGTACTATTTATCTACTTGAACAAGCCCTACAAACACAGCGGCCAGATACTGTCAAATACTTAAATTTCAATCAATTACAACTAAAATCAGTCCCCGAAGTTGTTTATCGTTTTCAAAACTTAGAACGATTGGATTTGAGCCAAAACGAACTGACTGTTTTTGAGTTTGAGTTTTCAAAATTTAGTAGTCTCAAATCCTTGAATTTATCACACAATAAACTCACAGAATTTTATCTTCCAGAAGCCAATCAAATCCTTAAAGAGATTGATTTGAGCCATAATTCACTTCATCATACAGGTTTCAATGTTGCGGTGTTACCCAAACTCGAAATCGTAAATTTGTCTCACAACAATTTGAGAGATAGCACTATATATTTTAGTGAGGGGCAGCATTTGAAGGTACTGAATTTACAACACAACAAACTGACGACTGTACCAATATATGTAACGGCCAACAAAAAATTAGAAAGTTTGTGGCTTGGCGGCAATAATCTGACAAATTTGACAAGCAAAAATTTTGGCAGATTGAAGCATCTCAAAGACCTTAATTTGTACCAGTGCGGCCTAACGTCTGTACCAGAAGGCATCGGGAGGCTCAGGCGTTTGGAGGTACTGGATTTGTACTATAACAAACTAACGACCTTGCCGAGGGCGGTACGGAGGCTCAAGAAATTAAAACAGTTGGCAATAGCTTTTAACGAAATAAAAGAATTGCCAGCAAAACTAAATTGTAACAAAAACTTACACACAATATACGCCCATCATAACCGAATTTCGCAACTTCCCGACCGAATTGTTAAGCTCAAAAAACTCACACTACTCGACATCAATCACAATTGGTTTAGTGCTTTTCCAGAAATTGTAACTAAAATAACGACTTTGCAAGAATTAGATTCGAGTTACAATAATCTGACTGAACTGTCGCCTAATTTGTTGTTAATGAAACAATTACAAAAACTATTTATAAGTCAAAATCCAGTTTCAACCGACAAAAAACTACTCTCTAACTACAAGCCAATGTTGGGAAAAATGGAAAAAGACAGCGTGGGGGTTTATTATTAGTATTACAATTTTATAACTTTTTTAAAACCGATCACTTTGTTTTGTTTGTCTAAGGCTTTCAGAATATACAGGCCGTTGGGTAGCTCGCTAATTGATACTTGGCTACCGATATGCTTTTTTGAGAGTAAGAGTTTGCCTGTTAGGTCAATGATTTCTATGGTTTCGATTTCCAAATCTGATTGTATCGTAAAGGTCTCTATTATTGGGTTGGGCGTTACCAACAACCCCCAACTAATAGCGGTTTCGATGCCTAATATTTCTTTGCGAAGCGTGTAGAGGCTCAGGGCTTCTTTGGCACAGTCGGATAGGGTAGAGGTAGAGCCACGTCTGAACAAGTTAAAGCCACCGTCCCATTCCCAAAATGCACAAGGGATTTCCAACATTCCCAAAGTAGAAAACATCGCAAAAGCGTGGTTGCAGCGGCTCACTTCATCGGCAAACTCGTTGTATGACCCAAATTCACCACAAAACACAGGTACGTTGTTGCGTACTCCCCAGTTTTTGGCTTTGGTGAGTTGTCTGGTTATTGCTTCTTTTGTACCTTCGTTTTTATAATTATTGATTGCACCCTCAATCCACGTACCTTTTATTGATGCAGGAATAGGTGGAATTGAGCCGTTGTAAGGAAAAAATACACCTTTTAAGTCTGTCATACCAGCCCACGATGCGCCTTGGTGTGTAAATATAAATGGGTCGTAGCTATGAAAAGTATAGATGATGTTGGGGTCGGTATAGGGCTGCGAATTATTGAGTGCGTCAATACCATTCCAGTCTTGTGCGCCAACAATGAGCGTGTGGTCTGGGCAAATCTGCCTGATGGTTCTTATCAGTGCTTTTGCGGTGGTTTCCCATGCTACGGCACTTATGTCGTGCGGCTCGTTCCATAGTTCCAAAAGTACACGGTCGGGGTCGGTGTTTTTATATCGATTGGCAATTTCTGACCATAGCCAATTTACTCTTTTGAGACTGGCTGCCGTTGGAAACGCCTTAACGTCCATTTCGGGGTGGTGAAGGTCAATGATGGCTCTCATGTTGTTGGCCAATGTCCATTTCAAAACGGAGTCTAAGGCGGCAAAGTTTTGAGGAAAATCCCATTGATAAGGCTCGTTGAGGGTTGCCCAAGCACTAAAACAAACGGGTATTCTGACTGTTTTGATGCCCTGAGTAGCCATTTCTGCCAACATTTGCTTGCGTTTGGCTACCTCAACTGTTTTGATGTAGTCGCCGTAATGGCGTGCAGGTGTTCCATTCCAGTAGTTTTCGAGATACGACAGGTTTGCTCCCAGACCCATCGTAGCCGCTCTACGTTTGGCTGTTTGAGCAAAGGATTGGGTTGAAATACATAGAAAAAAATTGAACAAAAAAATTATAAACAGTAAAACAGTCGAATGTAAAAGTTTTATTTGCCGTTTATTTAAGTGATTTAGTCTTTTATGTGTTTTCATGGAACTTATTGATAATTGATTGTGGTTGTTCTGTTATGTTACAAAGTAATATACCAACTGAATTTACTGAAAAATAAATTCAAAACTCTATTTGGGGGCGACTGGTATTGACAGCTTGTTGACGTGTTGTGTATAAGCATATCGGGACGTGAACGGGAGTCCTGTTAAAAACAAGTTCAAAATTTAGCTGGCGAATATAGCTATGCTATGGCTGCTTAGTCCGGAGGACTGACCAATAGCCATCGTTCCTCCCGTCTTCGTCTCGCCGATGGGGTCAAGGAGCGTCGAACTGCAAGACTGGTTGGGTCAGATGATGCTAAGAACCAACGAGACAACAGTATCTAAGGTGTCGGATTACGTCTGTTTTGAACTTGTCCAACACTCGAAAATTAAATCAAAACTAAGTATGTAGAAGGCACAATACGCCCTGGTTCTGGACGCGGGTTCGAGTCCCGCCGCTTCCACGGTTAAAAACAAAAACTCTCCTCAATGTTTGGGGAGAGTTTTATGTTTTCATTGTTTCTATTTTTATATTTGTAAAAAAAAGTGTGTAATATGTC
>JAYVJH010000164.1:0-8693 GCA_043769455.1 Runella sp.
GCCGTGCCAGCCGCAATCGAAAAAAATGGAATAATCAACTTCAAAAAACCTGCCAAAATACTCCCCAGCTTGGCATCTCGGTCGGTTTGAGCGGCCAACACTCGCTGTACTTGATATTGGTTGGTTGTCCAGTAAAACATATTCAAAATCGTAAGCCCCGTAAAAATTCCCGACCAAGGCAACTTTGGGTGATTGGACGGTAGGTATAGGTGCATTTTGTTGGCTTGGGCATGGTCGAGGGCGAGTAGCCCCGACAAACCACCAATTTCGGGCTGCATATAAGTAAGTGTACCAATGAGCAAAACGGCTACAATCATAATGACTGTCAGGATATTGTCGGCAATAACGACCGACTCCATACCACCAAAAACCGTGAAAAGCACCGTAACGCCAGCAATCAAGAAAATACCTTGCAAATAACTAACCTCAAACGACGAGCCAGCCAACAACAAGCCCAGCGTGCGGCTACCAATATAAAACCCACCTACGAGCTGAATCATAATAAAAATTATCATCAGCACAGTATAAACTAATCGAGCGTTGGGATTGTAGCGATTTTCGAGAAATTGAGAAAGCGTAAAAAAATTGCGTTTGCGATAAATCGGAATAAAAACATAGGCTACTACCAAAATGGCAGGTACAGCCCAAACTTCGTAATGACTCTGAGCAAAACCGACCGAATAGCCAATACCCATCATACCAATTATTTGTTGAGCATGAATATTAGTCCCAAAAATAGACCCCGCCACCGACCACCAGCGCAAGGAGCGGCTGGCCATAAAGTACTCTTCGGCATCTTTTTTCTTGAAACTCGACCACATACTGGCCCCCACAATAAAGCAAAGCAACACAACTACGACAGTTGCGTCTATAAAAGAAAGTGATTGGAGCATTGGCAAAAGTGAGTTTAGGAAAAGGTTTTGTTTGCAAAGCTATGATTTTTTCAATAAAACTACGAAATCTTACTAATTCTTTGAATTGGGTTTTTTGTTTTTATGTATTTATTTTACTTTTGACTATTGATAGTAAATAGTCAAAAAATGCCATCGTAACAGATGTCTAAACACTAACTTTGTCTCATATACGCTACCATCAGCGTACCTGCTCGTTCAGATGCGCCCTGCTCGCCGAGTATGTTTTTGACTTGGGCATAGTCGGCCAAAATCTGACTGCGTTGTGAGCCGTCAAGTACTATTTTTTTTAGTTCCGTTACCAAATTTTCAGTTGTCAAATCGTTTTGAATCAACTCTTTGACAGCTTCTTTTTCGGCAATCAGATTGACCAACGAAATATATGGGACTCTGATAAGCCGTTTGGCAATCTGGTAGCTTATTGTGCCTGCTTTATAACAAACGACCTGCGGCACATTCAAAAGCGCCGTTTCGAGTGTGGCCGTTCCCGACGTAACCAACGCTGCCGAAGCCACCGAAAGCAAGTCGTAGGCGGCGTCAAAGACCACAACTACTTGGGTTTGGTCTGTAAATTTTTGGTATAATGTTTTCGGCAAATTACTCACACCTGCAATCACAAACTGATATTCTAAAAAGTCATTTTTGACCGAAAGCATCAGTCGCAGCATGGCTTCTACTTCTTGTTTACGGCTGCCAGGCAACAAGGCAATGATTGGTTTTTTGGGATCTATCTGGTTGTCTGTCAGAAAGTTGTGGTTAGGCACAAAATCGGCGATAGCATCAAAGAGTGGATTGCCGACATAATCAACTTCATAGTCGAATTTCTTAAAAAATGATTGTTCAAACGGAAAAATGACAAACATTTTATCTACAAATTGCTTAATTTTCAAAGCCCTGTTCTGGTTCCAAGCCCATACTTTGGGCGAAATATAATAGAATGTACGAAAACCGTTTTGTTTGGCAAATTGAGCTATTCGCATATTAAACCCAGCGTAGTCAATCAATATCACAACGTCGGGCTTGTAGGTCAAGATGTCATTTTTGCATTTGCCAATAAACCCCAAAATAGTAAACAGATTGATGATAACTTCCCAAAAACCCATAAAAGCCATTGAACCATAATGCGTTACAATGTCGGCACCAGCGGCTTGCATCATGTCGCCACCCCAAGCCCTAAACGTAGCCGTTGGGTCTTGTGCTTTGATGGCCTTGATGAGGTTACTGCCGTGTAAGTCGCCTGAGCGTTCGCCGGCTATGAGGTAATATTTCATTTTGGGAATGAGTTTAAATGTCAATCATTTCCAAGAATTGAGGTGAGCCTTTTGCTTCTATTTTTTTACTAATTTCTACTAATCTTTGTATGATTTGAGGTATTAGGGGCAGCAAGTCATCGTAGCGATTAGAAAACACATTCAGACGTAAAATTATGACTTTATGCCTCAAAGTGTTTTGCTGATATACAAGGGTTTTATCACTACTTACAAGAACGCCAAAACTATGTTCTGACATCATTCTGAGTAATTCACCATTTTTTTTACCAAGCCAGTTTTCATCTCTGACTGTAGAAACAGTAAAATGCTCGTTAAAAAGACGGTATTTTAACTTTGTTGGCAGGTTTTCGTCAAGCAGCACTTTCAAGAGGAATGATATTATGTGAAAATTGCAATTTTAATGATTCCAAAACGGCAAGGACTTGTGCTTCGGCAACATAGTCAAAATCGGACAGAAAAACGGTGTAAGAATCACCATTATTTAGATAATCAAATAGATTTTTTACAGGCACACGTGTACCTCTAAATACTGGAGTACCATTTAGTATTTCGGGGTCAGAAACAATAGATTCTTGTATGGTCATTAGAGTCCTAAGAAATTTATTACGAAATATGAGGACTTAAATTTAATTGGACAAATATAATCTCTGTTTTTTTCTAAATCCCAGCATAAGTCCGAACTAAAATTATCACTTTTTGTGGATCTGATACCCTGATACGCTTGTCTTGAATGGCGGAGGCAGGTGTATTTTTTATTTTATTGAACAACGTCAGATAATATTTATAAGCCAAATAAACGCCTTTTTTGGCAGTCTTGGGTAATTGTTGGATAGACAGGAGCGCAGCGTCGAAGTCTGCTTGAATATCGGCCTCAATGGCTTGCTTATCAGTCGTTTTAAAATCTGTAAAATCAACTTGTGGAAAATACACACGACCCCGCTCTTCAAAGTCGCTTTTGATGTCTCTCAAAAAATTTACTTTCTGAAAAGCCGCACCCAGTCGTTTTGCACCCGCCCGCAGTCGGTCATATTCTGATGTATTGCCCTCACAAAAAACCCGAAGGCACATAAGCCCTACTACCTCTGCCGAGCCATAAATATACTCGTCATAACTACTGTCTGTGTATTGATTTTTGTATAAGTCCATTTCCATACTATGCAAAAAAGCATCAATAAGTTCTGGCTCAATGTGGTACTGATTGACAACCAACTGAAACGAATGTAGCACAGGATTGAGACTAATACCCCGTTCGATGGCTTTGTAGGCATCTGCCCTAAATTCGTCTAATAAAGTCTTTTGGTCAAAGTCATAAAAGGTATCTACAATCTCGTCGGCGTAGCGTACAAAACCATAAATAGCATAAATAGCGGGGTGTAGTTTTTTGTCTAATGTCTTGATACCAAGCGTAAAGGACGTACTGTAATGCTCGGTGATGAGTTTACTGGTTTCAAGCGTAGTTTTTGTAAATAGGTCAAGCATTGGTTAGGATTTCGTTAGCGAAGCCTTCACTCTAAGTGAAGGCTTCGCTGGTAAGTGGCTACAAAAATTCTTTTTCAACTTCGTCGGCTACCACCAAGCCAGATATAAGCGAAGGCGGTACTCCCGGCCCTGGTACGGTAAGCTGGCCAGTATAAAACAAATTTTTGACGTTTTTGTTTTTGAGCGATGGTTTTAGGATTGCGGTTTGCATCAGTGTATTGGCCAGCCCGTAAGCATTGCCCTTAAAAGCGTTATAGTCGGCCATAAAGTCGGCATGAGCAAAGGTACGCTTATAAATTACATTTTCACGAATCGGCTCGCCCACATATCGCTCCAGCCGTTCCATGACCATATCGTAATATCGTTCCCGTACTTCGTCTGAGTCGTTCGTTAAGCCTGGTGCAACTGGAATGAGTATAAAAACGTTTTCATAACCCTGTGGCGCAACGCTATCGTCGGTCTTGGACGGTGCCGATACATAAAAAAGAGGCTTTGACGGCCACTGTGGCTCTGTATAAATCTCAAAGGCGTGTTGTTTGAAGTCTTCATCAAAAAACAAATTATGATGCAACAGTTTAGGTAACCGCTTATTGACCCCCAAATAATACAACAACGAAGACGGCGCCAAAACACGTTTGTCCCAATAGGTTTCTGAATAGTTCCGATATTGCGGAGTCAATAATTTGCTATCGACATGATGATAGTCGGCAGCGGCCACCACAACATCGACCTCAAAGCTATCGGTTTCGGTAATAACCCGCTGCGCTTGTCCTTCTTTTACTTCGATTTGGGTTACATTTTGATTCAATAACAACCTAACGCCCTTTTCTTGTGCCAATGCCACCATGCCCCTAACGATTTCGTGCATGCCACCCATCGGGTACCACGTCCCCATCGCCATTTCGGCATAGTTCATGAGGCTATACATGGCTGGGGTGTTTTGGGGAGTAGCGCCCAAAAACAGTATCGGAAACTCCATCAACTCCAATAGTTTTTCGTCTTTAAAAAACTTACGGACATGGCTCGCAAACGACTGCAAAACGTCCATTCGAGTCAAATCATAAAGTAATTTTAGACTTGCAAATTCTAACAAACTACGGCTCGGTTTCCAGACAAATTTGCCAATGCCGACCTCATATTTATAAGCTGCTTGCTTCAAGAAATCTTCTAAACGCTCGCCGCTACCTGTTTCGATACTCTCAAAAAGCACTTTTAGCTTATCAATTCCCGCAGGAATGTCTAATTTGGTAATATCGTCAAAAATAACGGCATACGAAGGGTCGAGCCTGACGAGGTTGTAATAGTCGGACGGGTGTTTATTGAATTTACCAAAATAGGTTTCAAATACATCGGGCATCCAGTACCAACTCGGGCCCATGTCAAACTTAAAGCCCTCTGCCTCAAACACTCTCGCACGGCCACCAGCCACGCTGTTTTTTTCGAGAACTGTTACCTCAAAACCCTTGACAGCCAAACTGGTAGCTGCCGATAGCCCCGCAAAACCAGAGCCTATGACAATTATTTTTTTCAAATTGTTGAACAATAAAAAGTATGATTCTAAATTTCGTCTTGCCCGTTGTGCAGACGACTATTTTTATAACTTCAAAAACGCACTCAGGGTTTTAGTAGCCGCTTGCCAAATTAGTCCAAATTCAAAAATGGTTTTAAGGAAGTCATCAAAGTTTTTACTCACAAGTACGTTATTTAATTGATTTTTATTACCCTATAAAATTACTATTTCAGCGAAATGTGTTAGGAAATATAAAACTTTGACTACCAGTGTTTTGTGAATTTTTATGCCTCGATAGGCCGCAAAAACAATTAGCCTATTGTAGTTGGTTCAGTAAGTTTGTATTGTTTGTATCTTATGAGACCAAAACCAAGTTTCAATCTCATAAGTTGCATTTATTACTTGACTCTAAGATTCAAATAGAAGCCTTTATCGGTTCGCTTATGGCCAAATAGAGTTATTTACAGGCTACAGCAACTCTACAGTAGGGTCCCAGAACGAGATTTTGAGTAATTAAAATAGGTAAGTCTATTTTTTTTAGCCCCCAAAAATAGAATAAATCATAAATTATCTTAATTTTTTTATGCGTTTTACTTTTTCATCTACCTTCGCCTCAAAAATATTTTTCTTGAAAAAATACTAATATGAAAATATACACGATATGCTGGGTTGTTTTATTATTGTCAATAACCAACACTTCATCTTATGGCCAGTCAGACTTACCAGTTGGCGTATCCTTATATTTAGAAAAAGACACTACACAAGACATTAAAGCGACAATAGACTTGATTACTCGTTTTTTTCGGGCAAAGCCATTTTCTGATGAGCAAGGTGCTTATTGGCTAAAAGATGATAGAAAATATCTAAAATATCCTTATTTACGCCTCTTAGACGGCATGAAGTCGCCATTTTTGGGTGATGATTATTATTACAAGCCTACCATTATAAATATTGTTACTCACAACGATTCTGTAAAGACTGTGAGCATAGGCTACATACACGGTGAAAGTAACGGAACTACACAACTAAATTGTATTCAAAAAATAGTTATAAAGAATGGCAAGATAGGTAGTTTTTTGCTTAATAACCCAAGCAAAAACGTTGTAAAAGAAAAAATCGGAAATATTCTTTTTATTAAAGAGAGGAGTATCAAATCCAATCAAAAACAAATAGATTCTCTTCAAAAATTTAACACGTTTTTGGCAAAATTACTACATACCGATACCCTTAGTTTTGTTTATGTGGTTGCTCAAAACTTTGCAGGTATTCAAAAAATGAGAGAGCCACTTTATTCATTTCTTGACGATTATTATGATATACTGGGTGGCGAAGCCGAAGTATGGAACAAGGTTTTGTATGTGGGTAACGGCTCGTTTTACTATCCGCACGAATTAGTGCATTTATATACTTACCATCTTTTTCCGCTCACAAAGAGTCCTATTTTTGATGAGGGATTAGCCACTTATCTGGGTGGTGCGCAAAGTCATAGTTTAAAGTGGCATCTAAAAAAATTAAAAGCGTATGTTGTAGGTAATAAAATAGATTTGGGCGATTTTGATGGCTTAATGTTTACCGAAGGTATTACAAATATCGACTACGCCATTGGCGGCCTCATTTGCAAATTGACTTACGAGCGCAAAGGGTTTACTGGATTAAAAACACTATTTGAGGCTGGCGAAGCGAACGAAAATGCTTATTTGGCCATAGAAAAAGTGCTGGGTGTTAAAAAACAAGATTTGAATATTTTTTTGAGGAAAGAATTACTAAGATACTAAAAAACATACTCTTCAAATCTATAGATATTTACGCCTCAACTACCATGCAAAAAGCTATTTCTCTACTTGTTTTATTATCGGTTTCTCTTGGTAGCGAAGCCATAAAACCCTCTCGAAAGTATATCGGTACGCCCACGCAATATGGGTTTAGTTTTGTCGAAAAAAAAATCAAGACACCTGATACCCTAAACATAAATATTTGGGACATTGCCCCAAAAAAAGTAAATAAAAACAACAATGTTTCAATCGTTTTTTGTGGCTCAGATGCTGGCAATATGAGTTATTTATTGGCCGAATCGTTGCGTTTGGTATCTGATGGCTACAACGTGGTGATGTTTGACTATCGGGGTTTTGGCCAAAGCGATAACTTCGATATTGACACTACGCTATTGTTTCATCAAAAGTTTTTGATAGATTTTGAAACCGTTTTGAGATATGTAAAACAAAAAAACAGAGGTCATAAAATAGGCACAATGGGTTTTTCGATGGGAGGGTATTTTCCGCTTATTACCAAAGAAAAAATAGACTTTATGATTGCCGATAGTCCGATGATAAGCCCTAATATGGTTTTGAGCCGATTGAATAAATCGAACTTAAAATTGCCAAAAGATACCGTTGAGCCACAGTCCACGATTGTTCCACAGCTAATTTTTATTGCCAACAAAGACATCATTATCAAGTTTGAAGATATACCTAAATCTGCGACACCCAAACATTGTGTGTATGCGGTAATGTACGATGGGGGGCATTTAGGGGCATCGTATCAGTTGCAAGATATTTTTTTTATTCAAATAGAAACCTTTATCAATTTGCTTGTAGCCAAATAGGGTTACTGATAGGCTACAGCAACTCTACGGTAGGGTCCCAGAATAGGGTTTTGAAATTTTTGATTTTGTCGTTTTCAATCGTCAGTCCTTCGTTTTCGAGGAGTGTTTGCATGGTGGTTGGGGTTTCAAAACAATGCTTGCCTGTCAAAACACCATCTCTATTAACAACTCGGTGCGCTGGCACATCTGGCAAAGTATGGGCGGCGTTCATGGCCCAGCCAACCATTCTGGCACTCGACTTGGCCCCCAAAAACTGGCCAATCGTACCATAAGAACAAACTCGCCCTGCCGGAATTTGTCGGACTACGTCATATACATCTTCAAAAAAATTATCTCTGGGCATGATTAGAAGTTGTCGTTGGGGTACTGTAAGTTGTCGCAAGGTTCAGAATAGTTTTTGTAATTCGATGAACTCTCGTTTTGTATTTACAACTCTACAAACCATTGACAATGTCAAACGATAATCCTGTCAATTCAATAATAGTTTCATTATCAAAGCCTTTTGTTTTCATTTTGCGAGCTACTTCGAGTTTTTCTTGTTCTTTACCCTCAATTAGCCCTTCCTCTCGGCCTTCAATTCTTGATGTGTAGATAATACTTCTTTCAGAGAGTATCATTTTTTCATGTTTTTGATAGGCAAGGCGTTCTTGCTCATTAAGCCCGTCAAACTGTAATTGTGCTTTTACTTCTGCCAAACCACGGGCATTGAACTCGTCTTTCACTTCATTGTTTTTAAAATAGTATATCCATTGGTCTAAATTGTCTTTGGCTATATTGTCAAAGCTATTGATTTTAATGACATAATACTCGGGAAAAATCGCATAAACGGATTCTTTCTGAAACAACTCTTTTTGTTTGAGCGATAGTTGTAAAATATCGTTTTGATGGGTTCCTACAAACTCTGTTTTGCCATGATAGAC
>JAYVJH010000165.1:0-8471 GCA_043769455.1 Runella sp.
GACCCAGAAAAAGATTTGGATTTAAAACTCCAAATGAAGTATTTTCGCAAGCAATCCAAAATGACGGACAAGTTGCATTTATGACTTGAATCCGCCAAAAAATAAAATCTGCCGAGGACACAGAGGCACTGACCAAACGCTGGGGTGTGCATATTTTATTTAAGCAAGCCACAGATGGCTCTGTTATCGTTGGCGACACACATGAATACGCACCCGTTGCTGAGATAGACGAACTCGGTTTTGATAATCGCCAAGATATGAATGAACTGATGATGGACGAAGCCCAAAAAATAATTGACCTACAAACAAATCAAATTAAAGATGTCTGGAACGGAGTATATTGTCAATGTAAAACCAAAGATATTTTTCAGCACAACGTAAGCGACAACGTACAAATAGTAACTGGAATAGGCGGAAAGGGTATGACAGCAAGCCCTGGTTTTGCAGAAATGAATATCGCTAAAATATTTAACTGAACACTCAATGAGTATAAAATTGGTAGTTTTTGATATGGCTGGAACAGTCATTGATGAACAAAATTTAGTATATAAAACTATCCGTCAGGCCATAGTTTCGGCTGGTTATGTTTGCGACTTGGATACAGTTCTGGCCATAGCCGCTGGCAAAGAAAAAAGACAAGCCATTGTCGATGTACTTACATATTTGACTGACGATGAACCGCTTGACGATTTAATAGACAAAATTTATGAAACTTTTAAACAAGAACTTGACATTGTTTATCAATCAGGCTTAGTAAAGGCTATGGCCGATGCAGAGCGAGTATTTGATGAGTTACGCAAAAAAAACATAAAAATTGCCCTTAACACAGGCTATAACCGCTCGATGGCAAAGTTGATTTTGAGCCAAGTTGGCTGGATTGTCCCTCTTCACTTTGACGTATTGGTAACAGCCTCTGACGTGGACAGTGGCCGGCCCAACCCAGACATGATACTCAATGCCATGGCTCAGTTAGCCATTGAAAACCTCAGCTATGTGGTCAAAGTAGGCGACTCGGCTGTTGATATTTTGGAAGGCAAAAATGCCGAGTGTGGCATTACAGTTGGCGTAACAACAGGCGCACAAAACCGTGAACAATTAGCCGCTGCCAAGCCTACATATATTTTTGATAGCCTTTTAGATTTATTAAAATACGTCTAAATGCACATTCTCAAATGCTCGTCTGTTGCGCTTGTGCTGTGGGCCACGGTAGCGGCATTTTCTACCTATTGCTGTATGTATGCTTTTCGCAAACCGTTTGTGGTAGGTACATTCAAGGGCTTGACTGTCTTTGGGTTAGACTACAAAACTGTACTTATTGTCGCTCAGGTGCTGGGTTATATTGTTTCAAAATTTTTGGGAATCAAATATATCAGTGAGCTTGTTGTCAGTCGGCGAATCTTACTACTTTTTTTGCTCATATTCATAGCCGAAATGAGCCTCGTTTTGTTTGCGCTTACGCCCTATCCATATAATTTTGTCTGGCTGTTTGTCAATGGCTTACCGCTCGGAATGGTTTTTGGGGTTGTTTTTTCGTTTTTAGAGGGTAGGCGATTTACCGAAATTTTAAGTGTAGGGTTGGGGGTGAGTATTGTTTTTTCATCGGGTTTTGTCAAATCTATTGGTCAATATATGCTTGTCAATCAGTGGGTTTCGGAATGGTGGCTACCCGCCACTGTCGGTTTGTCATTTGTGCCTGCCCTGCTACTTAGTGTATTTATGTTGTCCAAAATTCCAGAACCAGATGCCGAAGACATAGCCCAGCGAAGCCAACGCCTGCCTATGACGGGCTTCGATCGTAAAACATTGTTTAGAAAATATAAAATCAGTATCGCAGCACTCGTTGTGGTTTATACTTTACTGACCATTTTTCGAGACATTCGAGATAATTTTGCTGTTGAAATCTGGGTAGCCGTCGGCCTTGCCAATCAGCCGCAATTGTTGGTACAAACCGAGACTATAATTGCCGTCGTGGTACTTATCACAATCGGACTTACTACCGTTATTACCAATCACAAACAAGCCCTGGTACTCAATCATTTGGTGATACTCACTGGGCTTGGGTTAATTTTTATCAGTACTTTATTATTTCAATTTCAATTTATTAGTCCTATTTATTGGGTAATATTCAATGGACTGGGCTTGTTCTTGGCTTATACTATTTTTCAAGGATTTTTGTTTGAGCGCATGATGGCGGCGTTCAGAGAAAGGGGCAATGTGGGGTTTTTGATGTACTTGGCCGATGCCTTTGGCTATTTGGGCGGAGTCGTTGTGTTGCTGTATCGTAGTTTTTACACATCTCAAATTAGTTGGCTCACTTTTTACTGTAACTTAGCATATACTGTTTCTATTGGAGCGGCAATATTTACTGTGGTGGCACTACTTCAAAATTTGCGATATTTGAAACAATAACAACCCGCTTTTAATTATCTTTGCGCTAAGAGTTAAGGAATGGTTTTGTGTTACTCAATCACCCAAAACTCAATAACTCAAAACTATCTCCCCGTGCCTGTTTTCAAACCAAATTTTAAAGTCGGAGTGCTGGGCGGAGGCCAACTCGGACTCATGCTACTGCAAGCCGCTATTGACTGGAATCTTCATGTTAAAATCCTTGACCCCGACCCAGACGCTCCATGCGCTCACATTGCACCCGAGTTTGTGGTCGGTTCGTTGCAAGACTATGAGACAGTTATGGCTTTTGGCCAAGACTGCGAAGTAATAACAATAGAGATAGAAAAAGTAAACGTAGAAGCCCTCGAAGCCCTTGAAAAACAAGGTAAAAAGGTGTTTCCACAACCGTCAGTAATCAGACAGATTCAAGATAAAAGAATCCAGAAACAATTTTATCAAGATAATAATCTACCAACTGCCGATTTTATACTTACTGATAATCAAGCAGATACCGGACAATATACCAGATTTTTACCAGCTTTTCATAAACTTGGTAAAGATGGTTATGATGGGAGAGGGGTTCAGCGAATTAGCAAAGAAGCCGATTTTGACAAAGCCTTTGATGCACCCAGTTTATTAGAAAAAGCCGTTGATTTTGACAAAGAAATAGCCGTCATCGTAGCCCGCAACGAGCAGGGCGAAGTGGCTACGTTTCCAACTGTTGAAATGGCTTTTCACCCCGAACTCAATTTGGTCGATTATCTATTTGCCCCGTCCGATATTTCTGAAAGTATCAATAACGAAGCCAAACGCATAGCTATCAAAACTGCCGAAGCCTTTGGTATTGTAGGGCTGTTGGCTGTCGAAATGTTTGTAACAAAATCGGGTGAAATTTTAATCAACGAAGTAGCACCACGCCCACACAATAGCGGCCATCACACCATCAGAGCCAACGTTACGTCGCAGTTTGAGCAACACTGGCGAGCTATTTTGGGGCTACCATTGGGCGATACTGCTGCTCTTTGCCCGTCGGCTATGCTCAATCTATTGGGCGAAGCCAACCACACAGGCCCAGCCGTATATGAGGGTATGGAACAATTACTTACAATGTCTGGCGTGTTTCCACTATTGTACAATAAAAAAATCACAAAACCATTCCGCAAAATGGGACATATTACGCTTATAGCCAACAACTTAGAGGAACTCAAAACCAAGGCAGTGGTAGTACGAAAAGTGGTGAAAGTAGTGAGTAAATAATATGGAAGAATTTGAATTAAAATATACTTCTATTTGTGGTGGTTTGGTTTTTGTCCATGTCTTTCAGAAAATAGAGGAGGCTGGTTTTAATTTATTATATGCCACCAAACTGGCTGATTTGGGTAAGACCGTAAAAATTTTGGAATATAAGCATGGGCAAAAAAATCCAGATGCCAACGTTGATGGTAAAATCTTAGAGTTCAAGCACCCCCGTTATTCCAAAGAGCCTCATACGGCCATTCAAAATAATGTCAGAAAAGCCAATGAGCAGGGTGCAGAAATTGTGATGATAATCTTAGATAATCCGTTGATAACGACCAGAGACATTAAAAGAGCTTTAATTGCAAGTATTTGCCCAGAAAGAAATAAAGGAATTAAAGAGGTGTGGTTAATGTACGATGATGATATTTTAGTGGAGTTATCCAGAAGTATGATTTTAGACAAAAGTTTCATACAAAAACTAAGATGAAAAAACAGCGAAAAAAGACGTGAGACTTTTTTCGCTGCGGAGATTCTCGGCGTACCGAGAATCACTGCAAAGATTGTTACATTCTGTGTAAAAAACAAAAAAATAAAAATAAAAACAAAAAACAAAGCATTTTGTACTCACCAATACATTAGCAGAACCACCCCGTGGCCTGTGTCTCACCGGCCAGAGCAATGTCATGTGTCTCCACAGAACTCCTAACTTAGCGATGGCATCGCTCACTAATAGCACCGCAATATTTTGAGACCCTACCACGTTGGGCAAAGGGCATATAGTTGGTCAATGAGTGTTTTTGATTGGCTAATTGTCGTTATGCAGCGTTCTATGAGAGCCAAAACGCTGTCGTCTTCGGGGTCGATGTCTCTGTATTGGTCCACTATCCACTCTACAGGTGTGCGGCCATTGACCTCATAACCAAAGGCTTGCGGCGGCAAGATATAACTACGCTGGGCGTTGTAGCGTAGTATGTTGTCCTTGATTCTCATTTTGTCGATGCTCCAGTCTGGTATGGTGTTGTCATTGTCGAGCCTTTTTTCGGTGGCTTCGTCTGGGCATAGTGTGCGCCGCTCGGCTTGCTCAAAGTGCAGGTGTAGCTCGGCCAACGATCGGCCAATATCACTGATTGCCTCAAAATGTTCCTTGACTACTGGCACTCGTGGGGCGGTGGTTTTGAGTAAATTCTCGAACTTAGCCCTAAAACCCGCATGGTGCAAAATGCCATAAACATAATAAAAAATAGCCTCGTCTGTGCCACCAAACACCTGCCGCCCAAAGGCCGTGATGTTACTCTTGGGGCGGTATTCGATTTTGTCGCCATCGCTGGTCGTTAGTTTTACTTTTTCTACATATACCAACGGAAACGTCTGGCAGTTGAACACCGTCTGAAACTCGGGGTATAGATTGGTGAGCAAACAACTAAACGCCTTTTGCTGACCCAAACCATTGATACAAATAAACTGATTATCAACCTTTTGCAGGTCGCCATATTTTGAAGGGCTGTCTATAAAAATAGAATCATAATACAGGTATTTTTTGATAAAAGGACGAGGTAATGCCTCCACTATTTTGGTTTTGTCAAATATTGCAGTCTTACAATTTGATAGTTTGCGCTGCAACAAATCACGACTCCATTTAATTTTAGAGTCGTCTCGTTCCACGAAGTTATCGAGGTTAAACTGTTTTCGGTCAAAGCCTTTGGTGTTTTTGATATGCGTTTCAAGGCGTTCTATTTCTTGATTATAAAAATCAATGGTTGTGTTGAGTTTTTCGGTTAGTCCTTCTTTCGTAAAGTCAAAAACCCATTCGGTACGTGCCGTGTTGATGCCAGGATATTTTTCATGAAATATTCCTTTGTGGTCGTCGGTATAGAGAGGTACAAAGGTATTGTATTCAGTAGATTTTTCACGGCTTTCGTCGTCAAACACATAGCTTCGGTTGCTGTCGAGGTCGCCTTTTTTCCAGTCAATGTCTATAATTTTCGGGCAAGTTTCGATGAGGTTTTCTAAGATTTCGTATTTTTCTTCTTTGGTCAAAAACGTATCGAGGCTATGATAAAAAAGCTGGTGGTCGGTCAGTTTGCTATGCCGCACCAAAAACGTAATGCCTACGCCCTCTTGTATGCCAAATACATTGTGTTTGCTACCGCTCAGTTTGGGGTTGTCTTTTACGTCGCCGCCAAGGTCAAAATGATAAATGTGGTGGTAGTCTTGCAAGAGTAGTTGTCGCATACCGTCAAAACATATCCCGTTCATAAAAGAGTTGTTGGTAACAAAGCAAACGATGCCGTTTTCACGGTTGAGGCGGTTGGTAGCCCATCTAAAAAACTTCACGTAGGGGTCGTACAAACTGCGTTTGAGGGTAGCTTTCGAGGCTTTGGCGTAGGTTTGTTCTACAAGGTTGTGTATTACCTCATTGCGTTTTATTTTGTAAGCCCTGTTCTGGGTTTCGTTGCCCACGGCATCGTAAGGTGGGTTGCCAATAATCACAAACAGCGGGCTATTGAGTTGTCGTTTGGCTCGCTCGGTATTGGCCTCGTTCATCACCATTCCCAAGTCGAGCATACCCTGCTGGCCTTTTTGTTGGCGTTTGTCTTCAATGAGTTCGAGGGTATCTGTAAAAACGATATTGTCAAACGATTTATATTGGCCTGTGGTTTGGTAGTAATAGTACTCAATGTTTACGCTGGCAATGTAGTAGGGCAGGAGCATGATTTCGTTACAAAAAATCTCTTTTTTATATTTGTGCGGCAGGGCTTCGGGGCTGATGTTGCGTAATATTTCCATCACAAAGTTGCCAGTACCCGTGCAAGGGTCTATGATATTTACGCCTTTGTCAGACAGCGACAGGCCAAATTCGGCTTTGAGCAAGCGGTCTGTAAAGCGCACCATAAACCGCACCAACGGCTGGGGAGTATAAACAATGCCGTTTTTGTCGGCATTTTTTTTGGAATACGACTGAAAAAAAATCTCGTAGATGGTGTTCAAGAATCCCTGTTTTTCAGAAAAGTCTTCAATCTGTGCGGCTTGGTTTTCGATGGCCTGATAAAAAAAATCGATGCTCTTAAAAAACGCTCCACGGTTAAACGACTTTTGGGTCAAAACAGACACCAATTTTTCGAGCTGGACGGCTATCACGTTGCGGCTCACAAACTCTGGATTGTCGAACACCCGTCTAAAAATACGCTCTGTCAATAGGTGCTGAATGAGCATATCTTCGATGTCGTTGTCGGACACGTCGGCATGAAACGAAGCCGAGCAAACGTCCAAAAACGTAGTAACGGCCGCTTTAAAGTCAGGATTTTGTGTTTTTTCTTTGGTAATCAACTCTGCCAAACCAGCGGCCACGCCAGGAATATCGGCCTGAAACTGTCTAATGGCCGCCCTAAACTCTTCTACGATAGGTTCGCTATAATTAAAAAACTGTACCAAGAGTTTGGTCAAATCTGCTTCGTCTTGCATTTTTATTTGCAATACTTTCAGGCCGTCTTGATACAAAATAGCCGTTTTGGTATCTTCAAAAATCGTGTTTTTGAGTGGGTAGCCTTTGTCTATTTTTTTGAGAATTTCGTCTTTGAGGTCATCTTTGGTGTCTTTGGCCTCCCAATAACCCATACGCCTGTTAAATTCATTGACAATAATACCATCGGGAATAATACGAGACTTGGCCGTAACACTTTCCGAAACCTTAATGAGCGTGAGGTTTAGTGAATGACCCAAATCGTCCAATAGTCGTTTAAAAGCCTGTTCGGTGGTGCTTTCGGTGGTGGCTTTGAGGTTGGTATATCTTTTGAGCGAGTCGTAGTACCGGCTGGTATTTTTGCGAACGGTTTCGGGTGTTAGTTTCATTGGGCAAATATAAACAAAAAAGGCTTAGTTGGGGCTGGGCAAGTAATTTGCGAAATAATGGTAAATATTAGTTATTTTTGTCGGAATAAATAATATCAATATGAGCCGTAAATTCAATATTTTATTTCAAAAAGACGAAGATGGATACTTTGTTTTTTGTCCCGAACTCAAAGGTTGTCATTCGCAAGGCGAAACCTTTGAAGAAGCAAATACCAATATTCGTGAAGCCATCGAGCTTTATTTGGAAACAATGACACTGGAAGAGATTGAAGAACTCACGATTGCAAAAGAACTGATAACTACTACAATGGAGGTTGATTTTGCCTAAATTACCCATCATGAATGCAAAAGAAGCAGAAAAACTACTTTTGGCATTTGGTTTCTTTTTACAGCGTTCAAAAGGAAGCCATCGGATTTACTTCAAAGATAAAAAACGACTCGTACTGCCTTTTCATACGGGCAAAAGTCTGCACCCCAAAATAGTTAAAGAAGTTTTAGAGGCTGTCGAATTAACCGAAAAATAAATAATGTCCCCCAATATCCCCAAAACAAATCAAAAGCGAGTAGTCATAGTTGGTGCTGGCTTTGGTGGTCTCGAACTGGCTCAACGATTGGCTGGTTCTGACGACTTTCAGATTGTACTGATTGACAAAAATAATTACCACCAATTTCAACCGCTGTTTTATCAGGTAGCTATGGCGGGGCTTGAGCCAAGCTCGATAGCATTTCCGTTGCGTAAGGTGTTCCAGTCATGCCATAATGTTCATGTACGAGTTACGGGCGTGAGCCGTGTTAATACCGAGGCGCAGACCATCGAAACCGAAATTGGAACGATAGACTACGACTATTTGGTGCTGGCGATGGGAACGAGTACCAATTTTTTTGGTATGCAAAACATCATCGACAACGCCCTACCTATGAAGTCGGTTTCGGAAGCATTGGCACTAAGAAACAGGCTTTTACAAAATTTTGAAGATGCCCTTGCTGCCGAAACC
>JAYVJH010000166.1:0-5783 GCA_043769455.1 Runella sp.
ATAGTACCCGAAAATGTCAATGACGAAGGCTTGAAGAGTGCCTATCAAGAAGCAGATAAACATAACTGGACACAAGCAGATTTAGAAGCCTACGATTATGTTTTTATGAGAGAGCAAGACGAAAGAGGACGCATAACGAAAGTACAGAAAGACATTGCAAGAAGATTGATTTCTCTTGGAACACCTATTGAAGAAATTGTAATTGCCACGGCACTTACAAACGAGCAAGTTGAAAAATTGTACTCTGAAAACAAACAATAAACTCGGCACGATTTTCGTTAGCAATCACTAATATTTATCTCAATTTTTATTGAACAACATACAAAAAATGAAAAAACTATTAATCGCTCTCGTTTTATTTGGCTCGTTGGCCACCATGAGTTGCAATCGCAAAAGTCATTGCCCAAGCTATGATGGAGCTGTGAAGCCCGCTCAAAAATAACCATAAATATATTTTACGAGTTTAACACAAAGTCTGCGGCCATCAAAAAATTGGTGGCATGATGTGTACTGTTGGTCGTATTTGTATCGTTACTCAGAAAAATGGTATTGACCCCTGCTTTCTGACCAGCCTGTACGTCTCGTTCTTTGTCGCCAACCATCCACGACACTGCCGAGTCTATATTATATTTGGCCATTGCTTTTTCTAACATCAGCGAGTCGGGCTTGCGAAGTAGTGAGTTGGTACTATGGTCGGGGTGATGCGGACAAAAGTAAATATCGTCTAATAAGCCTCCACACAAACCCTGAAAATGGTCGTGTACCCGTAGCACGTCTTGACGACCGTAAAGCCCTTTGGCCACACCTGCTTGATTGGTTATGACAATCAATAAATAGCCGGCCTCTTTCATTCGGCGTAAGCCTTCTATCACGCCTGCTGGTACTTGTACGTCTTCGGGACGATATAAATAATAGCTAACAGGCTCTGCGTTCAGTACGCCGTCTCTATCCAAAAAAACACATTTTGCCCTCATAGTACTATCTGGTAATTGTATTTAGCAAAATTAAACTATTTTGTGTTTTTATTAAACAAAATTAAGAAATAAATTTAAAATTACTTAAACAAAAAACACATAAAAATATATTGTAAAGCACTTATACTTAGTTTTTATTTGGCATAAAAAAAGAAATTCAGTATTTTATATAGCATACTAAAATAGTTTTAGTAATTTTGCCCCACAAAATTTGTTTAATTCCCCCTACTGATATTATTATGTCTGCCCATTCTAAACTTGACCCCATAGATAGAAAAATACTTGATATTTTACAGGCAGATGCCAAAATCACTAATGCCCAACTCTCAAAAGACATTGGTCTTTCGCCAGCACCAACTCTGGAACGAGTCAAAAAATTGGAGCAGAGCGGCATCATCAGAAGCTACCATGCCCACTTAGACAGAGAGCGTGTAGGCTTGGGTGTTACGACGTTTATTCAGGTTACGCTGACTGGCCACCGAAAAGAAGTAACCGATATTTTTGTAACGAAAATCAACGGTGTTGCCGAAATCATTGAGTGCCACCACATTACTGGTTCTGGCGACTTTTTATTGAAAGTAATCTCAAAAGACATTGCATCTTATCAAAAACTTCTCCTCGAAACCATCAACGAAATAGAAGAAGTAGCCAGCACTCAGACTATGGTTATTTTATCTACTTTCAAAGAAAGCAAGATAATGCCGATTCCATATTAAGCAACGGCCTGACCGCTATTTTCTTCGATTGGTTTGATGGTTCGGGCAATAAAAATACTACAAAAAATAAAAAACATAGCCGCATAGCCCACCCAGTTGTAGTGCAATAAGTGGCCATTGGGTTGTTTTTCGATAATTAGCCCTGCCAAATAAACAGCTACCGACTGTGAAAGAAGCTGGAGCGACGAATTGATAGACATAAAGCCCCCTCGCTGCTGCGGCAACACAACCGACGACGACATAGCCTGTGTAGGAATGAGCCGCCCGTTTGAAAATATAAAAAACAACCCCGCCACCGTAAGCATAAAAGCCAGCGATTGGGTTTGCATATTGGTAATCATGAAAATAGGAATAAGGGAGAGTATCGCAAAAACCACAAAAACAGGGTATTTGCCTTGTTTGTCGGTGATTTTGCCAACCAAGGGCGATGTGAAAGTAGTCAGTAGGCCGCCAACGAAGTAAATAAGAACAATGTCGTTGCGAGTAAAGCCTAAATTGGACGTAAGATAGGGTGTAATAAAAGGTATAATACTAAAATGCCCAAGCATAATTGTTACAGTAAGCCAAAGCGCACGCAGTTGATTTGGTGTTTTGACAATAGTCGTAATGACTTCAAAACGTGAGCGTTGTACTGTAACTGGGTCTTTTAGGTGGCCGTCTAAGCGTGGTACAAAAAGCCATATTAAGCCAATAACTATGACTCCCAAACCGCCAATAGCCCAAAATGGTGCGTGCCAGTCGAACCAATTAGTGAGCTGAATACCTACTGGAATACCAATCACGGAGGCAATCGAAAAAGCTGCCATCACGACCCCCATGGCTTGCCCACGGCGCTCGTAAGCAAAAGTATCGCTCACGGTCGTCATTACCTGTGCGCCCAACACCCCACCAAACGAGCCTGCCAATATACGTGCCGCCGCCAATAACTCGTAAGTAGGCGCAACGGCACAAGCCAGCGTACCGACAACAAACCCAATATATGCAACCATAATGATATGTTTGCGAGGAAAACGGTCAGCAACGAAAGCCACCAAAAAACCCGAAACCCCTGCACTAAAACTGTACGCTGCTACCAACAAACTAAACTGCCGTGGCGAAATATTAAAATAACTGATAAGTTGCTCGCTCATGGGCATCATAATCATAAAGTCCATGATGTGCGTAAAATTCAAGCAAGCCAATACAAACAGTAGTAGTTTTTCTTTTTTGGTCATAATATTCGGTGGTAGTTGTTTAGAAGACAACCAAATGATTGCGAAAGTTTCAGAAATACCAATAAAGCAGATTTTAATATTTATGGCAAAAATCCCATATTAAAATAAAACCACCATCTGGTGCGTTAGCAGTATTGACTACAAAACAAGCCATTGAAACCAATGAAACAAGCACTGATTTTATTTATATATCTAATAACCAATAACTTACAAGCACAAAACTATCAAAACTTAGTACTCGAAGGCGGAGGCATCAGAGGCGTGGCTTATTGCGGGGCTATCGAAGAACTGGAACGGCAGGGAGTTTTACAGCACATCACACGAGTGGGCGGCACATCGGCTGGGGCGATTCAGGCTTCGATGCTGGCGTTGGGGTTTTCGGGAGCAGAAATTACTGAATTGGTAAACGATGTCAAGTTTGAATCATTTAATGATGGACAGTATATTTTTGTTGGGGGCGTTAGTCGAACCATCAAACGCTATGGTTGGTATCGGGGCAAGCGATTTACACACTGGATAGAAAAACGAGTCGAAACCAAAACAAGCAATAAAGACCTGACCCTCGGCCAGCTACACGATTTGGTTTTGGGCGGTCAAGGCAGAGATTTGTTTGTGATGGCCACCAACTTGTCGCAGCAACGAGCGGTGGTGCTGTCTTATCAGACTTATCCCAATATGCGAGTGGCCGATGCCGTCAGGGCTTCGATGTCGATTCCGCTCTATTACAATGCCGTTTTTGTGGATAGTCTCGGCCGAGTGTATGACCGACCGCAAATAGACATAAAAACCGACGTATTGGTGGACGGTGGCGTTACGCAAAATTACCCAATTACACTTTTTGACCAAAACCAATTTCTGACAAACCCAGACACAACTCAACGCCCCGATATAGCCGTTCTTAACACTCAAACACTCGGCCTTAGCCTCGACCGAAGCGAGCAAATTCAACTCAACAGTATCAATGTCGATGGTCAGGGTGTAGCACCTTATCCAATTAACGGTTTTACAGACTACGTGTCGGCTTTTTATAATCTGATAATGGAAAAAGTTAATTACCAAAATTTTAGCCCCGAAAACCTAAAACGTACTATTTCAATCGACTATAAGAACATCAGCCAACGAGTTAGGAAGCTCTCTGTTGCCGAAAAAACGATGATGATAGACAATGGCCGAGAAGCCGTTAAAAGATTCAAGTTTGTAAATTAAGATTTTTGGTACGATATTTGACCCCGCTTAGATAACTAACCAGAGCATTGTGAAAAAATCACGACCTATTATACAGTTTACTTCAGCGTTTTTAGCGTTTTTGTTGTTGTTTTTAGCAACAGCAGGGCGGTCGTTTTCTCATAAAAAAGAATTAAAGAAAACCCAAAAAGAACAAACGAAAGGCAAAGCAACGAGCGACGAACGCCCAACAGTACAAGAACTCTCTACCGATGTCGTTGTTACACCTGCTCTTTCTTTTGACTTCGTTCAAGATTTTTATTTACTACCTCACATTTTTATTGTCGAATATTTGAGTGCAACGCTCATCAAGCAATTTGACATATTTTATTACTTCTTCTCATTTTTTAGAAATGTCTTTGGCAACTATATCGCCATCAACGCTCCTTAGTTGTTAGCTTTTGGTCAATAGTCTGTTGCAGTTGCTCGGTCGCAGCGGTGCGCCGCTCTGTCGAGAGACTGCTGCAGTTGCTCGGCTCTGTCGAGTAACCACTAACGGTAGCCCTCTGGGCGATTTAAACTGATAACATCGCCCAGAAGGCTACCGTTAATCGTCACTCGGCAGAACAATGCGCCGCTCCGACCAAGCGACTGCAAAATCAATCACTCTTTCAATCAATCATTCATAATTATTTATACCAATGCAAAACAAAATAGGTATCTGGATTTTGACAGTTGTACTTGCCATATTGAGCATTTACTATCTGTCGTTTACTTTTGTAGCCAACAAAATTCGTAACAACGCCGAAGCACAGGCCACTACCGCCGATGGCAAAATAGATGCTGCCAAAAAACAACGCAACTTAGATTCACTATGGCGTGAACCTGTTTATTTGGGTAGCACTTATCAAGAAGTAACACAAAGCGAGCTGGGCTTGGGTCTCGATTTGCAAGGTGGCATGCACGTAGTACTCGAAGTATCGCCTGTTGATATTTTGCGTGGCTTGGCTGGTGGCAACGCCCGCAGCTCGCAGTTTAACGATGCACTCAGCAAAGCCGTAGAAGCACAAAAATCAAGTCAGTCAAACTTTGTAGATTTGTTTGTAAGTCAGTTTACCAAAATTGCCCCCCAAACACAGCTATCGCAACTGTTTTCAAACAGTGCCAACCGTTCACGCATCAACTCAAACTCGTCAAATGGCGAAGTAGTATCGTTTTTGAAAGAAGAAGTAAAAGGTTCTATCGACCGTGCTTTTAAAATCATTCAGGCTCGTGTCGATGAGTTTGGTTTGAGCAACCCTACTATTCAATTATTGCCAAACACAAGCCGTATATTAGTTGAGTTACCAGGCGTAAACAACCCCGACCGTGTACGCAAACTCTTGACAGGCGCAGCTAAATTGGAGTTTTGTGAGGTGTACAATAGCAACGAAGTATCAACAGGTTTGCAGGCATTGGGAGCGTATTTGACCGAAATAGACTTGGCCAAAAAAATAGCCACCAAAGGCGCAATCAAAGCCGATACTACCAAAAAAGCAAAAACAGGTACGTTGGCTCAACAGCTATCAAAGCCAGCCAAAGGCGACACAGCCAAAAAAGACAGCACCGTAAACCAAACAGGATTAGCAAGTTTATTGTTGCCTATTCGTCAAGACCGCCAGTCGGGTATTGTGCAGTTTGGAGTATATGGCAAAGACACAGCCCGTGCCAACGAG
>JAYVJH010000167.1:0-14889 GCA_043769455.1 Runella sp.
GTTTCAGATTGGATTTTTGACAGACCTCACGGGAGTACATTTTCCAGACAGTATCGGGCATGAATTTTGTGTGGTGTATCATGTCCATAGTTTGGTCAATAATTTTAGAATTAGGCTCAAAGCCTTTATGCCAGCAGCCGATGTACATATCCAGACGGCAACAACCCTGTGGCCAGCCGCCAACTGGATGGAAAGAGAAACGTATGACTTTTTTGGAATAATATTTGACGGACACCCTAACCTCAAACGGATTTTGAATATGGACGAAATGGACTATTTCCCGATGCGAAAGGAATATCCGCTCGAAGACCCAACCCGTGAAGACAAAATCGATGCGTTGTTTGGGCGGTAAAACTACAACATCATGGCATACAGCGACTTTTCATTGGACGATTTAAAGAAAAAATTTGGTATCAACAGCCGAATACAATCTATTTTTGAAAACATAGTAACCACACCAATAAGCGAAGCACTGAGAGAAGATTTAGAAGAAGTAAAAACATTGCGTATTAGAACCGAAAAAGCAAAGTCAGAATGGATAGTAGTGCCGATTTTAAACGAATTAAGGAAACAAAATAATCGGTATTTTACCATTTATTCGGGCGAATCCCTCAACGTAGATAAAGACAATGGCCTACAAGGTGAGTGCGATTTCATCTTAGCAAAAGACGTACAAACATTTGACTTGAGCTATCCAATTATTCAAATTGTAGAAGCCAAAAAACATGACATTGAAATCGGGATTCCTCAGTGTATGGCTCAATTATTGGGGGCTAAAATATTTAATGACTTACATCAAACACCTATCTCAAAAATCTATGGTTGTGTTACAACTGGCGACGACTGGCTGTTTATGTACTTAGAAAACGAAACAGTATATGTTGATAATAAACGGTATTACCTAACAGAAATCGAAAAAATACTTGGCGTATTTCAAGCAATAATAGACTATTACAAAAAAGAACTAAAATGAGTACGACAGCAATAGAGCCAGTACAAGGCAAGGGCATCACCAAAAATGAGCCTATACAATACGTCAATGAACTGACGACTCTTAATCTGGGGCCTACGCACCCAGCCACGCACGGCATTTTTCAGAACATACTGACGATGGACGGCGAGAAGATTATAGCTGGCGAGCAAACGATTGGCTACATTCACCGTGCTTTTGAAAAAATAGCCGAACGCCGACCGTTCTATCAGATTACGACCCTTACCGACCGCATGAACTACTGTTCGAGTCCTATCAATAATTTGGGCTGGCAGATGACCGTCGAAAAACTATTGGGCGTAGAAGTACCAAAGCGGGCGCAGTATATCAGAGTTATAATGATGGAACTGGCTCGTATTGCCGACCATATTATTTGTAATGGTATTTTGGGTGTGGACACAGGCGGTTTTGCGGGTTTTATGTATATTTACCAACGCCGAGAAGAGATATACGATATTTATGAGGAAATGTGCGGCGCACGCCTCACAACCAACATGGGTCGCTTGGGTGGTATGGAACGAGACCTGAACTCAAATGCCATCAAAAAAATCAACGAGTTTGTAAAGAACTTTACGACAACGATGCACGAGTTTGAAAAACTACTTAACCGCAATCGTATTTTTATGGACAGAACCATAGGCGTGGGAGCTATTTCGGCAGAGCGGGCCTTGGCTTATGGGTTCACTGGCCCAAATCTACGTGCTGCTGGCGTGGACTATGACGTGCGTGCCATGAATCCGTATAGTAGTTACGAAGATTTTGATTTTAAAATACCAATCGGCCAACATGGAGACTCTTACGACCGATTTATGGTGCGTAACGAAGAAATGTGGCAAAGTCTTAGTATTATCCAACAAGCCGTCAAAAATCTTCCAGAGGGGCCGTACTATGCAGATGCACCACAATACTACTTGCCTCCAAAGCAAGATGTTTACAAAAAGATGGAAGCACTTATTTATCATTTCAAAATAGTAATGGGCGAAATAGACGCACCAGCGGGTGAGGTCTATCATGCCGTAGAGGGCGGTAATGGCGAGTTGGGCTTTTATTTAGTTTCAGATGGTGGCCGTGCGCCCTACCGCCTACATTTTCGTCGGCCTTGCTTTGTGTGCTACCAAGCCTATCCTGAGATGTGTATAGGTAGTACTATTTCAGATGCCATTGTTACGATGAGTAGCCTTAACGTAATTGCAGGGGAATTGGACGCCTAAAAACTGATTTGATATGGAAGCCACAACACAAAAAATAGACTGGGACGAATTAGTATCAGAATCCTACTACGAAACTATATGGGCCATAGAAGAACAAATCAAGGCATTTGACAACCAAGAAGCCTTGACAGGCCTACATTATTTATATGAAAATATGAATAAAAAAGACAAAAGAGAATTTAGAAGTTTTATGGTATTGTTAATGACTCATATCATCAAATGGAAAATACAACCGCAAAAACGTTCAACAAGCTGGGTAAGAACTATTTATAATGCCAGAAAAGAAATACAAGAAAAGCGAGAAGATGTACCAACACTGACCCAAGAACATATAGAAGGTGTGTGGCAGACTTGCTTTGAGTGGGCAGCCGAAAATGCTAAAATAGAAATGGGATTGTTGAGAAAAGATACATTTGAGCCACAGCCACTGACTTGGCAAGAAGTTTTTGAAGACGAATATTATTTGAAAGAAAATGACTGAAACAATCAAAAAAATAACTTTTACACCCGACCGCCTTGCCAAAGCGCAGGCCATCATTGCCCAATATCCAGATGGCAAACAAAAATCAGCTTTATTGCCACTGTTGCATATATTGCAAGAACAAGAAGGTTGGACACCAGAGGCGGGCATGGACTACGTGGCCGAGCTACTTAACATTTCGCCTATTGAGGTCTATGAAGTGGCATCGTTTTATACTATGTATCACCTCGAGCCTGTTGGCAAGCACGTCATTGAGTACTGTCGCACAGGGCCTTGCTGCCTGATGGGGGGCGAAGATGTTTATGGCCATCTAAAAAATAAATTAGGTATCAATACAGGTGAAACTACCCCAGACGGTAAGTTTACAATCAAAGAAGTAGAGTGTTTGGCAGCCTGTGGCTGGGGTCCTGTTTTTCAGATTCGTGAAAAATATTACATGAACCTAACCAATGAAAAAGTAGATGAGATTATAGAGGAATTATCTAAATAATATATGAAAATACTAACAGAACACATCAACGTTCCCAACATCAACACCTTTGAGGTTTATCGCAAGATGGGCGGCTATGAAGCTGTTGAAAAAGCTATTAAAAAAATGACTCCCGATGAGGTAGTCGAAGAAGTCAAAAAATCGGGTATGCGTGGCCGTGGTGGCGCGGGTTTTCCGATGGGCATGAAATGGAGTTTCTTGGCCAAACCCGAAGGTGTGCCTCGTTACTTGGTTTGCAATGCCGATGAGTCAGAGCCGGGTACATTTAAAGACCACTACTTGATGCGTGAAATCCCACATTTGCTCATCGAGGGTATGATAGTGTCGAGCTTTGCATTGGGGGCCAATAAGTCTTTTATTTATGTCCGTGGCGAATTGATGTATGTTGTTAATATTCTTGAAAAAGCCATTGCCGAGGCCAAAGCCGCAGGGTTTTTGGGAAAAAATATATTAGGGTCGGGTTATGATTTAGAACTTATCGTACAGCCTGGTGGAGGAGCGTACATTTGTGGCGAAGAAACTGCACTCTTAGAGTCGTTAGAAGGCAATCGTGGCAACCCACGCAACAAACCACCCTTTCCAGCCGTCAAAGGGCTTTATCAATGCCCAACAGTAGTAAACAACGTAGAATCTATCGCTAACACACCATGGATAGTCAATCACGGGGGCGACGCTTACGCTGCCATAGGCATAGGCCGCAGTACAGGCACAAAGCTTATTTCAGCATCGGGTCATATCCGTAAGCCAGGCGTTTACGAAGTTCCGATGGGTATTACTGTCGAAGATTTTATTTATGCCGACGAGTGGTGTGGTGGAGTCAGAGATGGTCATTATCTCAAAGCCGTAGTGGCGGGAGGCTCATCTGTACCAATATTGCCCGCTAATTTGATACTGACTACAGCCGCAGGCGAAAAACGCTTGATGACATACGAGTCGCTCTCGGACGGAGGGTTTATTACAGGCACAATGCTCGGTTCTGGCGGTTTTATAGCCATGGACGAAACGACCTGCATCGTTCATAATACCCTGACTTTTGCCAGATTCTATCAGCATGAATCTTGCGGCCAATGTAGCCCCTGCCGTGAAGGAACAGGCTGGATGGCCAAAGTCTTGAACAGAATCGAACACGGACAAGGCTCAATGCGAGACATAGATTTGCTGGTGGACGTAGCCAAAAAAATAGAAGGCAACACGATATGCCCCTTGGGCGATGCCGCCGCTTGGCCAGTAGCCGCTGCCATTAGGCATTTTAGACCAGAGTTTGAGTGGCACATCACCCACCCACACGAGGCTACTCAGCCTGGGGCGGTGTATATGGGAATGGGAGAGTTGGTGTAAGAAATTATTGATTACAAAACAATACAAATATGCAAACGGTAACATTTGATTCTGTTTCACTTGATGAATTAGACGGCAATTTTACAAAAGCCCTCAAAACCCTTTTTCTGGGTCATCGGCTAAGAATTACAGTTGAGCCTGAAATGACCGAAACCGAATATTTGAATAGTAACTCACAAAATAGAAGTATATTAGAAGAACGAATCAAAGGCATCGAGTCAAAAGAAAATGTTATCACATTTAGTTCTGTGTCGGAATTGCGCCAAGCCTTAGACAAAATATAAGATGCGGTTGATTGTATTTGAACCAAATGCTTTTGAAGAATTGGCCGAATGGCAAAAAATAAATCGCAAAACCTGTGAACGTATTTTTGATTTGTTGGAAGAAAGCACACGAAACCCTTTTGAAGGACGAGGTAAGCCAGAATTACTGAAGCATAATTTTAAGGGTTTTTGCTCACGATGAATAACAGACGAGCATCGATTAGTTTATAAAGTTACAGATGAGGCAATAATTGTAGTTTCATGTAAATTTCATTACGAAAAATGGTAGAAGACCACGACCAAAGAATTAGTACAACTCATTGACCCAGAAGTTATTAAAAAAGAAGCCTTAGATTTAATTTTGAATCACGAACTGTAAGCATGGAAGAGTTAGAAGCATTACGAAAAATGGTAGAAGACCACGACTATTCGGCGGCCTTGACACTTATTGACGAAATGGACGAAATGGCAAAGGACGATAAAATAGTAAAGGTGATTAGTTTTTTAGGAGTTTTGTTAGTACATCTTATCAAACAAAAAGCTGAAAAAAGAAGCACAACGTCGTGGGAAAGGTCTATCAATCACTCTTTAAGGGGTATTGCACAGACCAATAAAAGACGTAGCTCAGGCGGCTATTATTTGAAAAACGAAGAGCTAACTAATGCCATTGAGGAGGCTTTCCAGTATGCCTTAAAGGAAGCCGCCGACGAAGCATTTGGAGGGGCTTATTCGGCCAAAATATTGTCGAAAATGATTGACATGGATATAATCAAAAAAGAAGCCTTAGAACTAATTTTGAATTATGATGCTTAGAATAGAAAATACAGATATTCGTTGGATACAGCGTTTTTCTAATTATAAAAAAGCATTATCGCAACTCAAAAAGTTCATTGACAAAGGGGTATTAAATGAGTTGGAAGAACAAGGATTGATTCAAGCCTTTGAATATACTTACGAATTAGCATGGAATACCATCAAAGATTTTTACGAAAATCAGGGCGAAATCAATATTCAGGGAAGTCGAGATGCGTTTAGGCTTGCTTTCAATCGAGGACTAATCAAAGATGGCGAAATCTGGCTTGACATGGTAAAAAGTCGTACAAAAACCTCGCATACCTACAATGAAGAACTTGCCAAAGAAATAGCCCATGCTATTGTGCAAGACTATTTTGTGTTGTTTATTTCACTGAATGATAGCTTAGAGGGCTGTATTCAAGAGCAATCGTTTTGAGATGATAATACAATACGGATTAAAAAACGATGATATTGAACAAATCAAAGCCATATTTGCTCAATTTTCTCAAATTGAGCAAGTAATTTTGTATGGTTCACGAGCAAAAGGTAATTTTAAAATAGGTTCAGATATAGACTTGACATTAGTTGGCGAGAACATCAATTTAAAATTACTCAATAAAATAGACTTGTTAATTGATGATTTATTGTTGCCTTATACATTTGATATTTCGATTTATAGACAAATAAAAAACACAGAATTACTTGAACATATCAGTCGAGTAGGAAAAGTAATATTTCAAAAAAACAGTTCCGAAATATAATTTATGGAAAACACCGCACCACAGTTATTAAAAGTAACGTTTGATGGCATTGAGGTAGAAGTACCCGCTGGCACAACCATCATGCAAGTAGGCCGCAAAATAGCCGAAGCCGATGCCTCCAAAAGGCACTTAGCACCGCCCGCTATGTGCTACTACGAGCCGCTCAAAGGCTCTGGTGGCAAGTGTCGGGCTTGTTTGGTTAAGGTAGCGGCTGGCTCTGCCAAAGACCCACGACCGATGCCTAAACTCGTGCCGTCGTGTATGACAACCGTGCAAGATGGTATGATTGTAGAAAACACCACCAACGAGGCCGTACTCGAAACTCGCAAGGGCATTGTAGAGTTTTTGTTGTTAAATCACCCCCTCGACTGCCCCGTATGCGACCAAGCTGGCGAGTGCCACCTGCAAGACTTCGCCTACGAGCATGGTCGTGAAGGTACTCGCTACGAAGAAGAACGCCGTACTTTTGATAAAATAGACCTCGGCGACAAAATACAACTACATATGACTCGTTGTATATTGTGCTATCGTTGCGTTTATACTGCCGACCAAATTACCGACAATCGTGTGCATGGCGTACTCAACCGTGGCGACCATTCGGAAATCAGTACTTATATAGAAAAGGTAATAGACAACGACTTTTCGGGTAATGTCATAGACGTTTGCCCTGTGGGTGCATTGACGGACAAAACCTACCGCTTCAAAAGCCGTGTCTGGTTTTCAAAGCCCGTAGATGCCCATTGCGATTGCGACAAATGCTCGGGCAAAGTAACGCTCTGGTACAAAGGCGACGAGGTAATAAGGGTAACGGCTCGTAAAAACCAGTGGGGAGAAGTCAATGAATTTATTTGTAATGAATGTCGTTTTGAAAAAAAGAAAACATCTGACTGGACAATCGAAGGCCCAACGACTATCGCTCGCCATTCGGTTATTTCGGCCAATAAATATTCGGCCAATATCAAAAAATCAGACTTTGGCTTAAAATTAGCTGCCAGTCAGTACAAAAAAATTGACGATAGTCGAGCGTACACAACAGATGTGAAAGAATTAGCAAATTAAATCTTTAAAATAAGCCCCTTCGGGGTTGGGGCTTTCATAAAATTATGTCAGAATTTGTAATAACTGTACGAGACGAATCAAAGAGTAGGTTTATAATGACTTTACTCAAAGAGTTCGATTATGTAAATGTTCGACGCAGAAAAGCCGAGCCAACAAAGCTATCTTCGGAAGACAAACGCATTTTGAGAAATCTCGAAAAAGCAGTTGAAGAAGTGAACTTGGCAAGGCAGGGCAAAATTGAACTACAAGATGCATCAGACTACATCGCTGAGTTAAAAAAAGAAGGATTTTTATGAAAGTGAAAATCTCAAAAGACTTTAATAGAGAATCAAAACGACTCTATAAAAAGTATGCATCTTTGGCAAAAGAAGTGCTAAACTTAATTCATTTGTTAGAAAAAGACCCTTTTCAAGGCACACCACTTGGACAGAATTGTTACAAAATACGCTTGAAAATTGCATCAAAAAATACAGGCAAAAGCGGTGGTGGGCGTGTAATAACGAATATTGTAATAGAAAAAGAAACACTAACTTTGCTCTCTATTTACGACAAATCAGAACAAAGCGACATCTCAGACGCAGAAATTATAAAACGATTAAAAGAATTAAGTAATTAAGATATTGAACGATAGATATTAGAAAAACAAATTTAAAATTCATCGTCTAACGTCCGAAATCAATAATAAAAACATGACCATTTCATTAGGATTCATCATTACCAGCATCATTATCTTGCTTACATTTGGCATAACGCTGCTCATTGCTACCTATTCGACTTATGCCGAGCGCAAAGTAGCCGCTTTTATACAAGATCGCATTGGCCCCAATCGTGCTGGACCAGCAGGCTTGTTGCAACCCATTGCCGATGCCGTCAAAATGTTTTTGAAAGAAGACTTTATACCCGCACAGGCCAACAAATGGCTTTTTATAATTGGCCCGTGCTTGGCTATGCTTACAGCCTTGATGGCGAGTGCCGTTATTCCGTTTGGCGATAGCATCAAGTATGCCGTTGATGCCGATAAAGTCTGGACTATACCTGTGCAAGGCATTGACGTAAATATTGGTATTTTGTATGTCTTTGGCGTGGTTTCGTTGGGTGTATATGGCTTGATGATTGGAGGTTGGGCGTCGAACAATAAATTTTCGCTGCTGGGTGCAATCCGTGCTGCTTCACAAAATATCAGCTATGAAGTATCAATGGGCTTGGCTATCATTGCCGTTTTGATGATGACTGGCTCGCTCTCAATCAGAACTATTGTAGAACAACAACATGGCGGTAATTGGAATATTTTTTATCAGCCACTGGGCTTTATTATTTTCTTGACCTGCGCTTTTGCCGAATGTAATCGCACGCCTTTTGACCTGCCAGAGTGCGAAACCGAACTCATTGGTGGCTATCATACCGAGTATAGTTCTATGAAATTAGGCTTTTATTTGTTTGCCGAATATATCAATATGTTTGCATCATCGGCCATTATTTCGTGTCTGTATTTTGGCGGATTTAATTATCCAGGTATGGACTGGGTACATGATAAACTGATTGCGGGCTTGGGCGAAATCGCTGGGCATAACGTAGCAACGTTGCTGGGTACGATTGCGTTTTTTGGCAAGATATTTTTCTTTATCTTTTTCTATATGTGGATTCGCTGGACATTACCACGTTTTCGCTATGACCAACTTATGAACTTGGGCTGGAAAAAACTCATACCGCTGGCTATGGTCAATATCGTACTGACAGGCTCTGCTATTTTGTTCTTAAAACCATTGATTACTAATTTTTTAAAATAATAATATGTCAGTGTACCGATGTTTCAATATGCCAATGGCTAAAATTGTAACATTTGCACATCGGCATATTAGCACATCGGCACATTGATTATGCAATTAACAAATCGCTCAAAACAAGTCAGCAATAAAAAAATGACTTTTGCTGAAAGTATATATCTTCCTGCCATCGCAACGGGGCTGGGCATTACTATCAAACACTTTTTTATGAAAAAAGTAACGATACAATACCCAGAAGTAAAGAAAAACCTCGGGCCAGTTTTTAGGGGTGAACACGTACTGAAACGAGACGAAAATGGTGCCGAACGCTGCACAGCTTGTGGCCTTTGTGCAGTGGCTTGCCCAGCAGAGGCTATCTCTATGGTAGCTGCCGAGCGAACCAAAAGCCAAGAAAAGCTATACCGAGAAGAAAAATATGCTGCCGTTTATGAAATCAATATGCTGCGCTGTATTTTTTGTGGCCTGTGCGAAGAAGCCTGCCCAAAACAAGCCATTTACCTGCAACACGACAAGTTTGTGCCTGTTTTTACAGAGCGAGATCAAGTGATTTATGGTAAAGATAAACTCGTTGAAGACATGAACAACCGCTACCTACGCTCTGCTTGGACAAAAGAAGAAGCCCGTAACCAAGACATCAACGACCTAACGCCACAACCCAGAATACAACTATAAAGATGGCAACCGAAATTACCGATATATCGCAACTCAATCCCGATGGCGTTTATTCTTATGCCGACTATTTGACTTGGAAATTTACAGAGTTTGTAGAACTCATGCGGGGGAAGTGGGTGCAAATGGCTGCACCAAAAACAAGACATCAGCGTATTTCAGGTCAATTTGCACGCTCACTCTTTTTTCATTTAGACAAAAAACCATGCGAAGCATTTATTGCACCATTTGATGTACGACTCTATGACCGTAAAAAATCTGCAAAAGCCGATAAAGATATTTTTACAGTCATACAGCCCGACTTGTGTGTGATATGCGCCCCCGATAAAATAGACGAAAGGGGCTGCTTGGGCGCACCAGATTTTATTATTGAAATATTGTCGGACGGTAACTCAAAGCGAGAAATGCAAACCAAATATGAGTTGTATCAAGAAGCAGGCGTACTCGAATATTGGATAGCCGACCCACAGCACGAAAGCATACAGCAGTTTGTACTCAACGAAAAGACCGAAAAATATGAACTGTTGAGAATGTCAGTCAAGCCTGATTTTTTGACGGCAGCCGTACTCCCAGATTTAACAGTAGATTTGGACGAAATATTTAAAGAAAAATAAAAACATTTATACCATGGCCGATAAATTATTTTACTTCCTATCTTTCTTGACCATTTTGAGCGCGCTCATGGTCATTATGTCCAAAAGCCCCATCAATAGTGTGCTATATTTGATACTAACGTTCTTTTGTTTGTCGGGGCATTATGTTTTGCTCAATGCCCAATTTTTGGCAGTTGTCAATATCATCGTTTATGCAGGGGCAATTATGGTGCTGTTTCTGTTTGTAATTATGTTTTTGAATCTACGCAAAGAAGACGAAGAAGCCAAAACTAATATTGCCAAAATAGCTGCCACCATTGTAGGTGGTACGTTGGGCGTAATCATGGTAGCAACTCTCCGCAAAGCCTATTTGGGTGGCCCTGCGCTAAACTTTGACTCACAGGTGGGCATGGTCGAGCGGCTTGGTGATGTACTCTACAACGACTATTTGCTGCCTTTTGAACTGGCCTCAATTTTGTTTTTGATAGCCATGGCTGGTGCTGTCATGCTTGGCAAACGGGAAGCGGGCGATAGGCATTATTAAAATCAAAAACGACCACTCATAACGGTTTTGAAGGTGTTTGAATAAATTAAGCTGGTGTTTTTGCAGAGTTTTGCAGAAATTTGACTGTTCTATTCGTGCAATTTACAAACAGTTTATGAAAACACTTTTTTTACCCTTACTACTAACAATAACTACCGCTACCTTTGCCCAGTCTGGCTTACAAGGCGAATATTTTGACGGCAAAGATTTCAATCGAAAAGTAGCCACTCGCACCGATGCAAAGTTAGACTTTTCGTGGTTAAATGCCCCCATCAAAGGGTTGTCAGAAACCGACTACTCGATGCGCTGGACTGGTAAAATTTACGCACCTACAACTGGTACATATCTGTTTTCGGCCAAAGTCGATGATGGTATCAGGGTTTGGATTGGTAATAAACTTATTATCGAATCTTGGCAGTTGAATAATTCGGTCAAGATGGCTGGAAAGATTATCATGGAGGCTGGAAAATATTATGACATACGTGTCGATTATTTTAATGAAGTATTGGGCGGAGTTATTCAGCTATTTTGGCAAATACCCAACTCTCAACAACCCGTCTTGATTAGCCCCGCAAACTATTTTAAAGCCGTTCCCAAACCGATTGAGCTTCCCAAAGTTATTGAGACCGAGCCAACAGAGCCGCCCAAGCCTATTGCCAAAAAAATACAGCCGCCCGTAATTATAGAAAAACCAAAACCTGTTGAGGTGGACCTGTCTGAAATAAAAATAATAACCCCAACACAAAAACCAGTACCAGTACCCGAAGCAAAGCCTACGGCAACTGTAAGCATTGAGCCAAAATCAGAAAAACCAAAAGCCATAATACTCGACAATGTATCGTTTGAACAAAGTAGTTATGTGTTACTTTCGCAGTCTTATTCGGCTCTTGATAAATTGGTAGAATTATTGAAAAATACCCCCGACAAGAAAGTAGAAATAGCAGGCCATACCGACAATGTGGGCGACCCTCGCCTCAACTTGTCATTGTCCGAAAATCGCGCTAAGGTTGTGGCAAGTTATTTGATACGAAAGGGCATTGACGAAAACCGCATTACGATTCGTGGTTATGGCGGTAGCAAGCCCATCAGCAGTGGCCAGTCGGAGGGTAGTTTAAGCCAAAATCGGCGAGTTGAGTTTTTAATTGAACAATAAAGCCTGTTCAGTAGCTTTTTAATGTTTCATTTTCTTTTATTATTACCTATTTTTGTTAAAATTATACAATAAAAATGGAAACTTACGGTAAGATACTGAGCATTGTTACGCCTGCTTTTTTGGTTTTGGTATTGCTCGAAAAAGGCTACGGTTATTGGACACGCAAAGCCCCATTCAATACCATGGATACGCTCTCGAGCATGAGTTCGGGCTATACCAATGCCATAAAAGACGTACTGGGCCTAAGTGTGTCTATCTTGACCTATCAATACATGGTCGAGCATTGGGCTATTTTTAGCATTTCGTCTGGCTGGTGGGTTTATGTTGTAGCCTTTGTAGCTCTCGATTTTATGGGCTATACCGTGCATAGAATGGCACACCAAGTTAATTTTTTTTGGAACAAACACGCCATTCATCACAGCAGCGAAGAGTTTAATTTGGCCTGTGCTTTGCGGCAGAGTATTTCTACTTTTGTGAGCCTTTTTACGGTCTTTTTATTGCCAGCCGCTTTGTTGGGTGTGCCTACGGCAGTTATTGGTATTGTTGCGCCATTACATCTTTTCGCTCAGTTTTGGTATCATACGGTTTATATTGGCAAATTGGGTTTTTTGGAATATATCATCGTAACGCCCTCGCATCACCGTGTGCATCATGCTATCAATCCCGAATATTTAGACAAAAATCACGGACAAATATTTATTGTTTGGGATAAAATCTTTGGCACTTTTCAGGAAGAGCTACCTCATGTACCACCCGTTTATGGCATTACACGGCCTGCTGGGACTTGGAATCCCATAAAAATCAACTTTCAGCATCTTTGGCTACTCATGCAAGATGCGTGGCGGGCGCAGAGTTGGGCCGACAAATTTCGTATTTGGTTTATGCCCACAGGCTGGCGACCAACAGACGTACAGGCAATATATCCAGATTTTAAAATCGAAGATGCGTATAGTTTTCAAAAATATAATCCTACGGCTTCACTAAAACTCAAAGTTTGGACTTGGTTTCAGTTTTTGTTTACTTACTTTCTGTTGTATTATTTGTTCAATAACGTTGCCAAGATTGGTATGCCCAATATGTTTTATTATGGTGCATTTTTGTTTTTGACTGTCTTTGCGTATTCAGAATTGATGGACAAAAACCTGAGTGCAATCTACTACGAGGCCGCCAAAAATCTAATTGGCGTAGCTATCATCATCATTACTGGCGACTGGTTTGGCATGAGCCAAACGCCATTTGGCTGGGCTGTTTATGCTATCTTGGCCTATTTTGTGGTTTCGACGCTTGTCGTAGCTTGGTTTGTAAGAAACGAAGTAAATAAACTCGATTTAGATAGAATTTAGGTTAGGATTTATACCAAAACGCCCACCATTTCTCGGGCTGCCAAAACAATACCTTCGGGGTCGAAGCCACACTCGTGGTGAAGCTCTATTGGCTCACCGTGTTCAATGATTAAGTCTGGAATACCAAGGCGTTTTAGGCGTACAAAATAATTATTGTCGGCCATAAACTCCAGCACTGCCGAGCCCATACCACCTTGCAAGCAGCCATCTTCGATTGTAATTACGTTCTCAAAGTTTTGAAATACCTCGTGGAGTAGGGCTTCGTCAAGTGGTTTTACAAATCTCAAATCATAGTGAGCCACATCGATACCTTCTTTTTCTAAGGTTTCACAAGCTGTAACGGCATAGTTGCCAATGTGGCCAATGCTCAAAATGGCTACACCTTTGCCGTCTTTTATTTTGCGGCCTTTACCGATTTCGATGGCTTCGAGTGGTGTGCGCCATTGTGGCATCACGCCCTCGCCACGTGGGTAGCGCAGCGTTATGGCACGGCTTCCACTCTGAAAATCAGCAGATTGTGCGGTAAACATCATATTTCTGAGTTCTTGCTCGTTCATGGGGGCAGCTACTACCATATTAGGAATACAGCGCATATAAGCAATGTCGTAAGCCCCGTGGTGTGTGGGGCCGTCGGCACCTGCAAAACCTGCACGGTCTAAACAAAAAACAACAGGTAAATTCTGAATACAAACATCATGCACAACTTGGTCGTAGGCACGCTGCATAAAGGTTGAATAAATATTACAAAACACCACCGCTCCCTGCGTGGCCATACCTGCCGAAAACGTTACGGCGTGCTGCTCTGCAATACCTACGTCAAAAGCTCTTTTGGGCATGGCTTTCATCATAATATTCAACGACGACCCTGATGGCATGGCTGGCGTTACACCTACAATGAGCGGGTTGGCTTCGGCCAATTCTACGATAGTATGCCCAAAAACGTCTTGGTACTTAGGTGGTTGTGGTTTGTCTGGTATTTTCTTGAATATTTCACCTGTTATTTTATCAAACTTGCCGGGGGCGTGCCAAAGTGTCTGGTCTTTTTCGGCCAGTTCGTAGCCCTTGCCTTTGGTTGTGATGACGTGTAATATTTTGGGGCCTGGAATGTCCTTTAAGTCATTTAGTACGTGTACCAAATAATCAATATCATGGCCATCAATGGGGCCAAAGTAACGTAAATTCAACGACTCAAATAGATTACTTTGTTTCAAAATCGTAGTTTTGAGTCCGTCTTCAATACGGGCAACGATTTCTCTGGCACTTTTACCAAATTTACTCATCTTACCCAGTAAATTCCATATATCATCTTTCACACGGTTGTAGGTGTGTGAGGTCGTGATGTCGGTCAGGTATTCTTTCAAGGCCCCAACGTTGGGGTCAATGGCCATACAGTTGTCGTTGAGTATTATCAAAA
>JAYVJH010000168.1:0-15580 GCA_043769455.1 Runella sp.
TTTTCAGATGTTTATTTTATGCAAATGGCCATTCAAGAAGCTAAAATGGCAGCTCAAAATGGCGAGATTCCTGTTGGGGCGATTGTAGTCTGCAACGACATTGTGATAGCCAAAACCCACAACCAAACCGAAAAACTCAACGACGTTACGGCTCATGCAGAAATATTAGCCATCACAGCCGCTACCCAATATTTAGGTAGCAAATACCTCAAAGATTGCACACTCTACGTTACGCTTGAGCCTTGTGTGATGTGCGCTGGCGCACTATATTGGTCGCAAATAGGGCGTGTCGTCTTTGGTGCATCTGACAACAAACGGGGATACTGCACACTTAACCAAAAAATATTACATCCCAAAACCAAACTCACCAAAGGTATCTTAGAGAGCGAGATACAGATGTTGATGCAAGATTTTTTTAGAAATCTACGAAAATAAGTAGCCGTATGTATGTAGCACTGTGTCGTGAATGAGATATAGTACTACAAATCAATACCTCATGTTACACAACCAAACTATTAACAAAAAGTGGGCTTTGTCTCAGCAAATAGTTTTTTGGGTAGTTGGACTTTACAAACCAAGATTTACGAAAACTACTTTTTACCCATCACCAAATCAGCCCCTTTTTCACCAATCATTATACTTGTTGCGTTGGTGTTGCCAGCTATGATTCGAGGCATAATCGAGGCATCAATCACCCGTAGGCCAGCTATACCCCTCACTCTGAGGTCGCTATCAACTACTGCCATTTCGTCGTTACCCATTTTACAGGTGCCAATTGGGTGATAGACCGTTTCGACTACTTTTTTGGTATGTAGCAATATAGCTTCGTCCGAGCTGCGGTCGGGTGGGAGAGAGTTGGCTTTGCGATAAGGGTCAAAAGCGGTAGAGTCCATTACTTCCATACCTTTTTTCATACCTTTCAATAGCGTTGTTACGTCGTCGTTGTGGGTCAAAAACTGTGGGTCAATTAGCGGTGAATCCAATGGATTGTTTGATCGCAAACCTACAAAACCTACGCTTTTGGGTTTGAGTAATGTCGGCAAGAGTGTGTAGCCACCTGTGTGTGGAAACGAATCGGGGTTATAAAAGTCCATTTTGTCATAATCGTTTCCACCATGAACGGGCGCAAAATGAAACTGCAAATCTATTGGGTCTGGGCCATCGTGTATTTTCATAAATGCCCCAGCTTCGAGTGGGCTGATGGTGAGCGGGCCTTTTTTGAGAACTACATATTGAGCCAATGCCTTGATTTGCCCAAAAATAGAAAGTGAATTATTGGCCGTTGGAATTGTTGCCAAACAACTAATAGCCGAAAACAAATGGTCTTGTAGGTTTTTGCCAACGCCTGGTAAGTGTTTTTTGACGGTGATGCCATGCCGTTTTAGCTCGTCTGAGTCGCCAATACCCGACAGCATCAATATTTGTGGACTGTTATATGCCCCTGCCGATAGTAGTACTTCTTTGGTGGCCGTGGCTCGCTCGGTGTTGTTTTGCCCAGTAATGTACTCTACACCGATGGCTCGGTCGTTTTCTATAATTATTTGTTTGGTATGGGCATAAGTTAGTACCGTCAAGTTGGGGCGATGCAAAACAGGTTTCAGATAGGCCACTGCCGTACTACATCGTTTTAAGTCTTTGATTGTAAACTGGAAAAGCCCTGCTCCAGCTTGTTCTTGGCCATTAAAATCGTTAGTTTCGGCTATACCTTGCTCGACACAGGCTCGTACAAAAGCATCGGCTACTGGCGTTTTGAACGCCTTTGCAAAAGTTACATTCAGTGGCCCACCAGTGCCGTGATAGCTGCTGTTGAGTTGGTCTATTTGTTCGTTGTTTTCGGCTTTGATAAAATACGGCAACACATCTTTGAAGCCCCAGCCAGCATTGCCCATGCGCTCCCATTCGTCATAGTCGGCGTGATTGCCTCTGACGTAGGCCATGGCGTTGGTTGAGCTACTACCGCCAAGGGCTTTGCCTCGGGGCAAATACATCTTGCGGTTTAGTACACCTGCTTGTGGCTCAGTTTCGTAAGCCCAGTCCACGGTTGTGCGGTTGAGTTTTGAGTAAGCGGCTGGAATATGTATCTCCATTTTTTTGTCTGGACCACCCGCTTCGAGCAACAAAACACTGACAGATGGGTCGGCTGAAAGCCGATTGGCCAGCACGCACCCAGCCGATCCAGCACCGATAATTATATAGTCGAAAGTCATATTTCAAGAAAAAGTTAAATGGGTTCTTTAAATTTTATCAAATATATGATTTTTTTTTGATTTGCAATTATTCTTAAAAAACAATAAAATATTTGGTCAATGAGCTTCATAGCAACATATCGTATCTGAATGGCTTGAAAGGCATATAGTTTATATTTTTATTAAAAATTAGATTATAAAAGGAAAAAATAGTTTTTTACTTTTATTGATGGACTTGTATTAAGTTTGCAGCGTATTCAAAAAATCATAAAAAATACTTCACTAATGAACTACCTTGAACCAGCTCCCATAAAGGACAAAGAAAACCCTTTGGAGTCGATGATGTCTCGTTTTGACAAAGCTGCCGAACTACTTGGCATAAGCGATGAAATGTACCATATTTTGAAAGCACCACGTAAACAAGTAACCGTTGGGTTGCCTGTAACGATGGATAGTGGCCGAGTGCAGGTATTTGAAGGCCACCGAGTAATTCACTCAACGATACTGGGGCCATCAAAGGGTGGCATCAGATTTGATATGGGTGTAAATATAGACGAAGTAAGGGCATTGGCCGCATGGATGACTTGGAAATGTGCCGTTGTTGATATTCCTTATGGTGGTGCAAAGGGCGGTATTGCTTGCAACCCACGTGCGATGTCGGCTGGTGAAATAGAGCGGCTCATGCGTGCTTATACTTTGGCCATGCTCGACGTTTTTGGCCCCGACAAAGACATTCCAGCACCCGATATGGGTACAGGCCCACGAGAAATGGCATGGCTGATGGACGAATATTCAAAGGCAAACGGTATGACCGTTCATGGTGTCGTTACGGGCAAACCTCTGGTATTGGGCGGCTCTGTGGGGCGTACTGAGGCAACGGGGCGAGGCGTTATGGCCAGCGCACTGTCGGCTATGGAAAAAATGAGACTGAATCCTTACAAAGCTACCGCCGCCGTGCAGGGTTTTGGCAATGTGGGTATGTATGCTGCTGCGCTTTTGCAAGAACGGGGCGTAACGATTGAGGCCATCAGCGATGTAACAGGGGCGTATCACAACAACAAAGGAATCAATATTGAAGAAGCCATCAAGTATAGAGATGCCAACGGTGGGCTACTCGAAAACTATGGTGGTGCCGAAAAAATTACAAATGAAGAATTGCTTGCGCTTTCGGTTGATGTGCTTGTTCCGGCTGCAAAAGAAGATGTAATTACCTCAAAAAATGCGGCGAGCATCAACGCCAGACTAATTGTAGAAGGTGCAAATGGCCCAACCTCTGCCAATGCCGATGAGATTATTAACCAAAAAGGAATTATGGTCGTACCCGATATTTTGGCCAATGCTGGCGGCGTTACGGTGTCGTATTTTGAATGGGTACAAAACCGTATGGGTTATAAATGGAACTTAGAGCGAGTAAACCGCCGCTCAGACCGTATCATGAAAGATGCTTTCGAGAAAGTATTTGAAACCTCACAACAATATAAAGTATCGCTTAGGTTGGCGGCCTATATCGTTGCCATCGACAAGGTAGCAAGTACTTACAAATACAGAGGCGGGTACTAAGCTAACACTCGTTGGGTTTTTTGGATAAATGGCCAAAAACCCAACGAGTGTTAGTTTTTCACTTTTCCTACGCCACAATATTTTGGCTCCTCAAACTTTGCTTTACATCCACCGCTTCACTCCACTTGCAATCAACGAACTAAACTGAAAACCAACAATCAAAAGATAAACTAACCAAGGCGTTTGGGGTGGATTGGTTTGGCTGAGTTCGTTTTTAACTACCTTTTCTTCTTCCATTTTATAGCCTTGCACTTTGGTTATTTGCTTTTGTACCTTGCCTGGCATGGGTTTGTTGGTTGCCTGTTGAGTATTGTCATTTGGCATTTTGTAGTTGGGGTCAAGGGCTTGCTGTTTTTCAATTTTTCGTTTTGCCATTGCCTCATCTATCGTTTTGTTAGTAGCATTTTCCACTTTTGCAATCCATTTTGTTACGTCGGCGGCTTTTATACTCGAATTTGTGAGAGCTACGCCTTTGATAAATTGCTGTAATTCAGGGTGGTCGCAGGTGGTATAACTACAACTCACGCCATTTTTAGCCACATTTTCTACATATATCTTGGCTAATTCTTGCTTGGTTTTTTCATCGGCTTTCCACAGTCCTTTGCGGGTTGCTTCCAACATTCTGCCACTCATACTTTGCCTTGCGTAGGGATTGTGTTCATCAAAAAATTCGGTTGTTTTCATGTTGTAGCGGTCTTTCATCCAAACTTCATAAAACTCCTGCCATTTTTCATCGTTCACTACTTCGGGGTAAACCACCGCCCAGCCAAACAAATTATCTACGCTTTTCATAATTTCTCTTGCTCCTGCGTAGCTTTCTTGGGTCATGGATTCTACGTATTTTGGGTTAAAATATCGGCTTCGTAATTCCTGCCCCATAAATCGCTCAATAGATACATATTGCTCTTTGCCCTTCTCTCGAAGGTCGGCTACCATCAAAGGCGGACTGGTTTTTAATTTATCCACTTTCTTTACGCCTTGTGCCAATGCTCCCGCAAAACCAAAAAAATCGTCATTGTCTAAACTCATGTAAAGTGAGGTAGTACGACTGTGAATCACGGCATCGGTGCCACTCAAAGCGGCTTCAAATTCCTTTTCCATGCTTTCGCCCCATACATTATTACCGTAGCCATAACTCATTTTTTTGATGTATAAATTGGCAATCGAACTATCACTATCCCAACTTCCACTGGCTAATGAGGCATCTGAAACTGCATTGCCATAAGTGCCTGGGGCTTCGGCAAAAACACGAATTAGGCTTCGTTGCCTTGCACGGGCGGTATCTATGCCCATAGCAACTAATTTTTTGTAAATTTTATCAGAATTAACCCGAATTGGATTATCGGCTTCGGTTGAAGCATAAGCCAACTGTACGCCTTTGTCAAATAATTCTACCAACATCGGAAAATTATCACGATACAAACCCGTGGTGCTAAACAAAACATCTACCCGTGGTCTGCCCAATTTATTTCTTGGAATTAACTCAACGCCTTCAATTTTACCTAACTTATCTCGTTTAAGTCCTACCCCCAAATATGCCAAAGCCTGTGCTTCTTGCATACCTTGATGGCGGATAGTTTCGCTTCCCCAGACCTCCAAAGCCACTTTATCGGGGTTTCGTTTGTTTTCTTTTTTGAAATTTTGGATAAAACCATTCGCCAAACGGCTTCCCATTGAATCGGCATAGGGCATGGGAACGGTGCGTGGGTCAAAAGCAAAAAAGTTTAAACCCGTCGGTATTGCCGTTGGATTTCGGATAGGGTCGTTGCCTACATTTGGCAAAATATACTGTCCGTTCAAGCCTTTTATCAAACTATTTAGTTCGTTGCTACCGCTTGCCGTCAGATTGGTTTCATAAATTTTAGCATTATCTGGCTTGTTGGTTTTTACCATAATATCGGTAAAAGCATCAAGCATTTTGCCCTTGGGCGAAACCCCAAATGTATGCAAACCAAAGGGCGTGGAATGGGTGCGAATGTCCTCAATATAATGTTGTAATTCTTCCACCAATTCTTTCAAAGCGGCGGGCGACATTTGTTTGAGCTTGGCGTTGGGTTTCCAACCATTTTTAGCCAAATCCTTTTTGATGCCCATTTTATTGGTCATTTTTTCAATATCGTCCAATACTTTTTCGCTTCCTTCGGGGTTCACGGCTTCTTCCTTTTCCCATTGCAAAATCAATTGATTTAGGTTTTTCAACTCTGGACTCAATCCCGCCTCGCCCATGGCTGGGGTCAAGTGGTCAATAATGATACCCGCACCCCGTCTTTTGGCAACCAAGCCTTCACCCACAACGTCCATGTTATAAATGTACATAATGGGTAAATCGCCCGCCAAAATTTCGGGGCTGTCATATTCACTCATGCCACTTTCTTTGCCATCGAGCCACTCTTGCGTGCCGTGCGTGCCTGTGTGTATGAGGGCATCAGTATTGCGTTGCAACCACAAATACTGACAAATATATTGGTGATGGGGCGGCAAACTATTGCTGTGATACATGGCAGCAATTTCTTCCCCTTTGGCACGGCTACTTTGGGGCATTATGTAGGTATTTCCCAACTTAATAATAGGAATTACAAAGTGTGCTTCGCCATTTTTTTTCACGGTCATAATCTCCGATTGTTCGGGTTTTCCCCATCGGTCGTTTACGTATTGTTGGTAAGAAACGGGTAATTCTCCAAACCATTTCTTGTAGGTAGAAACGGGTACTAATTCCGTTCCACCCGATTTAACCATGCTTTCAAGCTCGCCTGGGGCATATTTACCCACATTTCGCCCTCTTTTCAAAATTAACCTTTCTATGGAACGCTCATCGTTTGGGTTGTAACCACTGATAGTATAACCTTCTTTTTTGAGGGCGTTTAATATTACTGGAATGCTGCGAGTTACGTTCAAATACGATGCTCCTACGTTGTCTTTGCCAGGCGGATAATTCCAAAAAAGCAAGCCAATTTTCTTTTGTGAATTAGGAAATCTTTGCAGATTTATAAACCTTTTGGCACGGTTTACAATCTTATCCGTCATGGCAGGAATGGCAGTTTTTACCGCCATACTTCCTTGTAATTTTGTACCACTGATGATATTATTGGGGGCTAATCCCGAAAACTCAGGCATGGCATATTGAAACGAAATTTCAAAACTACTTAGCCCTTTGGTACTCGCTCGCCACTCGTCAATGGTTGGTCCATAAATATCAATGGCGTTGATTACTGGCACATTGGCTTTGATTAAATAGGGTAAAGCCTTGTTGTCCAAGAATTTGAAAGTCCCCGTTATCACCACATTTGCACGGCATTTGTTGCTTACGCTATCTACCAAAAACTTGTTTAAAACATTCACCGTAGGAAAACCAAACATCATCACGGGTTGAAAACCAGCTTTTTCTAACTTTGCCATCATCACGTTCTCAACGTTCAGTAATTCGGCATGAACTACGTTACGGTAAACCATGTAGGCAGCAACGGGTTTCTTCAAATCGGGCTTACTTTCTTTCACCCATTCTTGCCAAGTGGGTACTAATTTTACCATTTTACCCCCTGCATATACTACTAAACCCTCTTTTATTTTCTCCTTGGGTTTTTCAAAAGAAATCTGTTTATAGCCACGGTATTGCCTTAAAATGTAACTGATACAATTCAGATAGTCGGTTGGCGAGCCGTATTCTACATAATCGTTGATGATTTTTTCACGGCGTAAACCCAAATCAGTTAGTTTTTCTTCGCTGTATTTCAAACCAGGCTGCCCCGAAGCTAATTTTATATAAGGCACACCCGCTTCATTCACCGTTTTTATTTTGGTCAAATACGGTTCGTGTCTTTTCAAAAATTCAGTTTCGTGTACGTGAAAAACCATAATATCTGATTTTGGTATTTCTTCGCCTTCTCTCGAATTACTTTCTGTCCGCACCACCACATCAATTTTATCGGATAATTCTGGAAATTTTTTCAAGAATAAATCCGCACCTCTTACCACTGCCTCGGCTTTGTTATCGGCAGTGATGAATAGTATGGTGGTTTTGTCGCTACCTTGTTGGCTAAAACTGAACGCCAAAATTGCCAATGCCGAAAAGAAAATACCTACTAAAATATAACCAAATAGTTTATTTTTTTTCATTGCTTAGGGCTGGGGTTTCGGTTTCTTCGGGGACGTAAATAACGGTTCCGTCTTCTAATTTATACGCAATTCCTAACCGCTCACCATCACCCGCACCAATATTTTTGGTGAGTCTTCTGATGGTAGTTTTGTTGCCTTCTTTCACCATAATTTGCATTCCGTCTTTGCGTTCGGTGGTGATGGTTACTTTGGCATTTGGGTCGGTGAGGCTCATTGAGTTTAAGGTCATAATCAAGGAAACCATGAAACTGATAGCCAATACAAAGCCCAAATCAAACAAATTGGCAACTGCCGAAAGGGGGTCGTCTCCATCACCGTGTGAGGTTAATAAGCCCATATTTCTTCTATTTCTGTAATTTTGCATGAGTTAGTTGGGTTAGTTGATTTGAAGTGTACGAGTTTCTTCTTTTTCGATAGCGTGACGAATTTCAGCTAAATCAATAGCATACCAACGCTCATAATGACTCACCACAATCATACAAATTGACCCCACCAACAAGCCCATAACCGTAGCCCCGATGGAGTGCGTGCCACTTTCGGCTAATTGCTTGAAATTATTGTTAGCAAGCGAACTCAATGCCGAACCCAAGGGAATAAGCGTTCCAGCAAGCCCAAGCGTAGGACCTAACTTTACCCAAGTGCGAACTTTGTTTATCTTTTTCTTTAATTGTACTTCCGTGCGGTCGTGCAATTGCCAGTAAGAAGCCGTTGGTTCAATATCCAACTGCGTTTTCCATTCGGCAACGCCTCGGTATTTTTTATCATTTTCAGAAGGATTATTTAAATCATTGATAGAAAGTTGATTTCCCTTTCGTTGGAAACTTTCTACAATCATATTTCCCAAAGAAAAAAGAGCGTAAGCCGTTCCAATTATTAAAAGAATTATTATGGGCCAAATCAGTAAATTGGTTAAAACTGTAATGGCATTTTGTAGCGCATTTGTCATTATTTTTTTGTTTATTATGAATAAAAAAAATAATTTGACAACTTTGGAACGGTGCGATGTCTCGCAAGTTGTCAAATTTCAAATCGTAAAATTAAAGTCTGTATGAATAGCGTAAACCAACATTACGTCCAGCCAAGTTAAAACCTCTGGTTTCGTAATAGTTTTCGTCAGTTAAGTTACTGACTCTCAATGAGATAATATGTTGTTTTTGAATGGCGTAATTTGCCACAAAATCCATCGTCATGTAGCTTGGAAATTCCATGAAAGCACCACGCAAAGCCGTGTTCAAGTTTCCAAAATCTTGTGCATAACGCTTGGCAATATACCGCCCACTCAAACGAAACGACCATGCTTTTTTGGTGTCATAATCAAAGCTATAACTAAGATTTACGGGGGCTACGTTTCTGATTCTTACCACCACATCGGGCGTTGTGTCTGTGCCTTTGGTGATGTCTTCGGCTTTGATAATACGGGTCATATTGGCAAAAATTCTGAATGAGTTTTTGTAATTATTCAAAGCCCCAAAATCATAACTTGCTTCAATTTCAAGCCCGTTAATTTCGGCTTGGTCGGCATTGGTGTAGGTCAAATAACGGTCAATAATTTTGCCGTCGGTATGAGTTTTGCCTACTTGTTCAGGTACTGATACTTGACGAACTCGGTTTTCTACCTTGGTTTTGAAATAGGTAATATCAAGCCCTAAACCCTTTTGACGGTTGTTGAATTTCACGCCCAAATCCCAAGTGAGACTTTGTTCGTTTTTCAAATCATTGTTGCCAGTAGTGATTCTGACCTTGTTTCCTGTGATAAATTCCTCAAAATATCCTGCAATTTCAAAAGCCTGGGCAAAACGAAAAGCCCTGCCGACGTTGCCATGAACTGCCAAATTATTATTAACATTATACTGTAAACCGAGACATGGACTAAAAAATGTATTACTCTCTTGTCTTGGTTTTAGATTTACAAAAAGTGGTGTTTCAACGATTCCAAAATCAATAAAATCGTTTCTGACGCTTGGATTGATGATGAGTTTTTCCTTGAAAAGCGTGATGTATGCCTGTGCAAAAGGGGCAAAAGTTTTGACATACGAAAAGGGTGTAGAAGGACTACCTTCCGTAACTTTAAAGCCTGCGGCAGCATTAGCTTGATTCCACAAACGAGTCTGCGATCTGGCTTCGTTATAATCAACCCCTACTACAAATTTGAGGTTATTATTTATCGTAATGGCATCTTGAAACTGAACTCCTTTCCACCCAACAATTCCTTCGGAACGTTGGAAATTTGGGGTTGGAATAAACGCCAACGTTGAACCACTAAAATTGTTAAAAGTACTGTTTTCTTCGTTGGTTACATATCCCAAAAGCGTGATGGCGTGCTTGCCAACGTTTCCTCTGATGGCAATATCCCCATTTTTGTAAAATCGGTTGGCATTCCCAGAGGCCGCATCAAGGTTTCTTAAATCGCCTGAACTTTCAATCCCACGACCATTAAAAGCGTTTACGCTTGCATCAACTCGCCAGTTTTTATTGAACTGATAACCCACCCGAAGCGTATTGACGTAGTACGACATTTGCGTGCCGTTTCTGCGTTTTCCATCAAACATCGTGTCGGCTTCTGATACAGTCGGCTTGCCCACAGGAAATAAATCAACGTTATCACTGCCCAACATGGAACGAAAAACGTTGCCACTTCCAAATTTAAAATCTTGGTTGCGGTCAAAAAATGTACCTGAAAAATTAAAGTCTAATTTGTTGGTAATATTCCCACCTACTGAATAGCCAAAATCAGTAGTTTTGAAAGAACTGTACCCGCCATAAACCTGTCCCGAGATTTTACCTATTTGTTTTTTGGTGATAATGTTTATCAAGCCGCCCATCGTACTACTACCGTAAATTGCCCCAGCCGCACCTTTCAAAACTTCGATTCTTTCGATACTATTTGGGTCAAAAAGTGCTAAATTTTGCGTACCAGAGGGCCTGCCGTTAATCAAAACCGAAACTTCGGGGTTGATTCTGCCAGGCTCAACGGGTGGTCTAAAACCACGAATAGTAGCGTAAGTAGCTACACCAGGGCGTTGAATTACATCAAGCGAAGACATTTTTTTGATGATTTCGCCCACGTCCATACTTGGGTTCATTTCAATATCTTTGGCTGTGATAATCTCTGATTTTTGCGGTAATAATTGCTTGGTAATTTGCAAACGGCTTGATGTAACAATGACTTCATCAAGTGTTTTTGAAGTTGTATCAGCTTCAATTGGCTTTTTTTGAGCTTTTGAAAGTAATGCAAAAAACACAAGTAATAGTGTAAATAGTTGTTTCATTTTTGATTGTTTTGTGGATTGATTTTTTTTTAGACTGTGCCATTCTTGCTGAGTCTATGGCAGTACTTATTTTGTCGGTCAAATTGGGGTAGTTGAGAACTGTTTGCACCTTGCGTTTGGTAGTGAAGTTTTGGACTAACAGGATTGAACAATTATTAAAAACGCAACATTGTTGCAAATGTAATGGTTGTTTTTGATACAACACTGTTGCATTAAAGATTAAAAATACTTTTGTGCTTATTTATCCCTATTTTTAGCGGGACGATTGTGATTTAAGTAGATTCTGTGTGTTTAATCGGTAGTATAATTTTTATGCAGTTGTTTCATAAACAAAATTTTGCATCGGCCATATCACCAATAATGATGCAGTTTATTTATGTTTTAAGTACTTGAGCAAATTTAAACGTAGTTATAAATTTAGCTAACTAATTGATATTTAGCACTTAATTGGCACACTGGCAAATTAGCACATTGACTTACAACTTAGTAACTTTAAAAATTTAATCCGTGATTTATGCCGCGGTAAATGGGCTTGCAAATGTGAATCAATACTTGTACTTTTATCCTCTGTGAGTCAATTTAAGTACTTATTCAAAACCAATACGGCATTTTAATTTTGATAACTTACTGATTAACAGTATTGTATTTAACTCACGACTGCTTAATTGATTAGCAATCAGATACTTAAAATAAACTAAAACGTCATTTGTTTATTTAGTTTTCTATAAAAAATACTTTTATTGTAATACAAATAAATTTCCTCAAAATCCAATGAAAAAACTATTTTTACTTTTATTATGGTCGGCAATGGCTACTGCACAAAACACTACGGGCTACCAAATGCCGCCTAAACCATTGGCTGATTTGGTGCTGGCCGCCCCCACCCCCACGGTGAGCGTGGACAGTAAAAGCCAATATATGCTCATCATGGAGCGCAATACGGCGACCTCGACCGTAGCCGAACTGTCGCAACCTGAATTGCGGCTGGCGGGGCTTCGTATCAATCCTGCCACCAATGGCCCCAGCCGTGCGGCCTATATCAATAACCTTAAACTCAAAAAAGTAGCGGCTGATGCACCCGAAATAGCTGTAATGGGTTTGCCTGCCAATGCTCAAATTTCAAATATTCAGTGGTCGCCCGATGATAGCAAAATTGGTTTTACTATCACTACCAGCGGTACGATTGAACTCTATGTGATTGAAGTAGCCACCGCCACAGCCCGAAGAGTAAGTAATTTGGCACTCAATGCCGTTTTGGGATTGCCTTATCAATGGTTGTCCGACAATCAGTCTTTTATAGTGCGGGCTATTGCTACCGAGCGAGGTGCTGCACCCCAGATTAGTCGTGTACCAACTGGGCCTACGATTCAAGAAAATATGGGTACAAAAGCCCAAGCCGCCACCTACCAAGATTTGCTCAAAAACCCCAGCGACGAACAACTATTTGAATACTACGCCACGGCTCAAGCCATGAAAGTAAACTTAGACGGAACTGTACAGAAAATTGGTAGCGTGGGTATTGTGGCAACGGCAACGCCCTCGCCCGACGGTAAATATGTGTTGATAGAAACCGTCCATCGCCCGTTTTCTTATTTGGTTACGGTCAATCGGTTTCCGAGTAAAATAGACATTTTTGAAAGTAGTGGCAGTTTTGTTAAGACCTTAACCGATAACCCGTTGCAAGAAAACGTGCCGTGGGGCCCAGACGCTGTGCCAACAGGCCAACGCAACCACGACTGGCGCAGTGATGCACCAGCCACCGTGTATTGGGTAGAAGCACTCGATGGGGGCGATCCCAAACGTAAAACTGACACTCGTGATGTAGTTTTGATGCTTAACGCACCTTTCAGTAGTACTCCGCAGACTGTTTACACGGCCATGTATCGATTTGGGGGTGTAACTTGGGGCAATGACCAAACGGCTCTGTTTTCGGAACGTTGGTATAGTAGTCGTAAAACGCTGACCAAACTCGTCAATCCAAGTAGCCCAGCCAATGCAGTTGTGCTTTTTGATCGTTCATCGGAAGACCGCTACAACAATCCAGGTACGCCCGAATTGACAAAAAACGGCTACGGACAGGAAGTGTTGGACATAAATCCTGATAACGAAATTTATATGACAGGCCAAGGTGCATCAGCCGATGGCGACCGCCCTTTTGTAGATTTGTATAGCCTCACTACCAAACAAGCCCAGCGACTGTGGCGGTCGGAAGCACCTTATTTTGAACGCCCTATCGCTATTTTGGACGCTGCCAAAGGCTTGATTTTGACCAGTAGGGAGTCGCCCGAAGAGCAGCCCAATTATTTTATTAGAAATCTAAAACCAAACCCAAAAAAAGGAAAGAAACCTGCCGAAAATCCTTTGACTCAACTCACCGATTTTCTGCACCCGTACCCGCAGTTCAAAGGTATTCAGAAACAACAACTTCGCTACAAACGCTCCGATGGTGTGGACTTGACGGCTACGCTTTTGTTGCCACCCAATTATAAAAAAGAAAACGGGCCACTGCCGACGTTTTTGTGGGCTTATCCTGCCGAGTTTAAGAGTGCCGTTGCTGCCAGCCAAGTAAGTGGCTCGCCTTATAGTTTCAATCGTATAAGCTACTGGACGGGGGCGGCCTTTGCTACAATGGGCTATGCTGTTTTAGAAAATGCGTCGATTCCGATTGTGGGCGAAGACGACAAAGAACCCAACGATACTTATGTGGAGCAACTCGTAGCCAGTGCCAAAGCAGCCATCGATGAAGGCGTGCGCTTGGGTGTAACCGATGCCAGCCGTGTGGGTGTAGGCGGGCATTCATATGGGGCATTTATGACTGCCAACTTATTGTCTCACAGCAATTTGTTTAGGGCGGGTATTGCTCGTTCGGGTGCTTACAACCGCACGCTCACTCCCTTTGGTTTTCAGAACGAGCAGCGTACTTATTGGCAAGCCCCCGAGGTATATAACAAAATGTCGCCTTTTATGAATGTCGATAAAGTCAAAACGCCACTGTTGCTCACCCACGGCGAGGCCGACAATAACACGGGTACGTTTCCGATTCAGTCAGAACGCTACTACAACGCCCTCAAAGGCATGGGTGCAACCACCAAACTCGTTACGTTTCCATACGAAAGCCACGGCTACACGGCCAAAGAATCGTTGCTACATTTGCTTTATGAAATGAACGGTTGGCTGGATAAATATGTAAAAAATGCACCCACTTTGCCAGGCAATTCGACAGGAAAATTGGGGAGCGATAAATAATATTAGTGGATTATTGCAATACGAAAGCCGATTGAGAATAGCCTCAATCGGCTTTGTAAATTCAAGTGGTTTACTATGAGACAATGTTAGTAGCAATACAAAATACCTTATTCCAACATATTCGTGGACAATTTAACGACTTTTCCAACTAACTTCACAAACATTTTTAGTACCTTTGAATTCAGTAATTTGACAAAATAAATGAGTAAAATAATATCGGATAAAGCAATAAAAAGGCGTGGGTTTTGGATTGAATAAATCCGAAAACTTAGTGGTAACTTTGGTAACGACACTGAAAAGTTAGAAAAAGAGTTAGAATCCGAAGTAAAGAAAAACGGTATTTCTTCGCTGATTGACCATTTACGACTTTGTGGTAACATTCCTGAAAGCTATGGACACGACACAAGCGAAGAAAAATTATACTCAAAATATACAGACTGTTTGCTTTCTTTGGCTTACACTTCATTAGGACTGAAAAGTTTAGTGTTAAAAGAAAGAGCAGATGCCGCAGACGTTGAAGCATTTGCAAAAGATTATAGTTTTGTGGCAGATGCAAAAGCATTTAGACTAAGCCGAACAGCCAAAAATCAAAAAGACTTCAAAGTTCAAGCAATGCACGGTTGGAAACGTGGCAAACCTTATGCAATGGTAGTTTGTCCAATTTACCAACTTCCAACTTCTTCAAGCCAAATTTACCAACAAGCGACAACTCAAAATGTTTGTATTTTCACCTATTCACATCTTGCGTTACTTCTTTCGTACTCAGAAGTAGAAGGGCAAGCAAAAGCACAACAGCTTTTAAAGACAATATTTGAAACAGTTCAAGTACTAAGTATTTCAAAAAATGCAAATGACTATTGGTTAGCAATTAACAAAATAATACTGGCTTTTTCAAAGAAAATACAACCTCTTTGGGACATTGAAAAAGGTGTTGCAACGGAGAGTATTGCCATTGCAAAAGAATCGGACCGCCGAAGCGGAAGCATTAACTTTCTTGGCACAAGAAAGGGAGAAAATTATGCGAATGAGCCATAAAGAAGCATTGAAAGAGCTGATAAAAGTTCACAAAATTGAGAGTAGAATTAAAACTATCAATGCAATTTCTGACAACGGACTATTCACACTAAAATAACAGAAATGAGCATAGAAAATTATATAAATCAAATCATTGAAGGCAACTGTGTTGAAGTAATGAGAAAATTTGAT
>JAYVJH010000169.1:0-2192 GCA_043769455.1 Runella sp.
TATATCGACGGTACTTCGTGTACATAACCAGGGTAATACCACTGCATGCCTGCTTCTTTGGCATATTGCATCTCAACGAGCATTGTATAAATACCCAAGCTGTATTTTGAATATGACTGGTCAAATAGCCCCAGCAAACTCATAATACTGTTGTGGCCAATATCAAAAAAACTAACAGCTACCAATCGGTCTTCATCATAAACGGCCACTTCGTGTGTGTCAAAACGATGACTCATCGACATAAATTCTTCCAAGCTATTATTCAAAAAACTTCTAAACCGCTGCTGCTGCCCACTAAAAAGCCTTTCTTTCTCTTCGGTAATAGTGGCTTTTCTAACTTCAAATCTAAACAAGCGACTATTGCGATTATAAAGTTTTTGTTGGCTTCTTGACATCACATAGTCTGTAAGCCTTATTCTGACATTGATTGGTGTATATAAATTGTTTTCAAAACAAGTTATTTTGGCTCTAAAAAGCATAGCCCCTGACCTAAACCAGCCCGCCGCCAAGTAGCCATCTAATCGTTTTTTAGATAATGTTATCGGAGTATAATATTGTAAAATATCATCGCTATTATTCATCGAGTACGGTCGTTATTGTGTTATATTTACGTCCAATTTAGTGATTTTTAATATTGAATAAAACACAAATATATCACATTCAAAAAATATACTTTGGCTTAATGTTAGGTTTCAAAAATATTTTGCCGTTTCACAAAACTATACCACAAACTCAAACTCTCAAACAACGATGATTATAGGTATAGGCGGTTGTAGCCGTTCGGGCAAAAGTACATTGGCTCGGGACTTAGTTTGGCATTTTCGCAATCAAAACAAGCGAGCTATTACGCTCTCACAAGACGATTTTGTGCTAAACATCAATGACATTCCAACAATCAACGACCGAACCGATTGGGATAGCCCCGCTTCGCTCAATTTTGAGTTAATGTACCAAACAGTAGCTTATTTGAATCAATATTTTGAGGTTGTTATCTTGGAGGGGCATTTTGTTTTTTCAGATTTTAATTTAAAACAACTATTTGATTATCAAATTTTTATTCAGTTATCAGAAATAACATTTAGACAACGCCGAGCCGCAGAAACTCGCTGGGGACAAGAACCAGGCTGGTTTGTCAGTCATGTTTGGAACAGTTTTATAGAATACGGACAGCCATCGTTTTTAGATACCAACTTACTGACTATCAGCGGCGAAAAGCCTTTTAAAATCGATACAATCAAAGCATTTTTGACAGATTAACCCACTCAAAAGTAGTTTTCGATACAAATCGCCTTTGTGTTTACCTAAACCATTTTTCTATGACCAATTTTCGCTGGCGAATCGTTTTACTGCTTTTTTTTGCTACCACCATCAACTACATCGACCGTAACGTACTGTCGTTTACGATGATAGATGAGACTTTTAGAAAAGAAATGCTCGGCTTGCCTCTCAGCCATATCTTAACACAAGCCGACTTAGATACTTTTAAGATTCAGTACGGCTTGGTGGACACGGCTTTTAAGGTAGCCTATGCCATTGGTTTTATAGTTATTGGCTGGCTAATTGACAAAATTGGAACAAAAAAAGGGTTTTCGGTGGCTATCTTTATTTGGAGTATAGCTGGCGTGGCCAACGCCTTTGTAGGCTCATTGCGTGGACTGATAGGCACTCGGGCTTTGTTGGGTATTGGCGAAGCTGGCAATTTTCCATCGGCTATCAAATCGGTGGCAGAGTGGTTTCCAAAAAAAGAACGGGCGTTTGCCAACGGACTTTTCAATGCTGGGGCCAATGTGGGTATCATTGCCACGGCCATCGGTGTTCCATACTTGACGCTTCATTTTGGCTGGCGAGTGTCGTTTATCAGTACAGGTTTGCTGGGCTTCTTGATTTTGGTGGCTTGGTGGCTCAACTATCGCAGCCCCGACAACCACCCAAAAGTCAATGCCGAAGAGCTTGCGTACATACGTCAAGACGAAAAAAACGAAACCCAACTCAACCAAACAAAACTATCGTGGGTACAGCTTTTGGGCTATCGCCAGACTTGGGCTATGATTGTCGGTAAGTTTATGGCCGACCCCATCTGGTGGTTTTATCTGACATGGTTGCCCGATTTTTTCAATTCAAACGAAGCCCTCGACCAAAAATTAGACCTAAAAACAGTCGGGCTACCGTTTTTGGTAATCTATATTATTTCT
>JAYVJH010000170.1:0-4873 GCA_043769455.1 Runella sp.
ATGAGACCTGCTACTGTAAACATTCCTAAATCTTCCAGTACTATCACCAGCCCCAACGGGTTTCTTTTGCCAAATATTTTTTGCGCTACTTTTTCGCTCAAAAGTACTGAATTTGGATTTTTGAGGGCATTTTCAGTATTTTTTGATAATAGTTTAAACCCAAATACCTCAAAAAAAGTAGGCTCAGAATAAGTGATTTCTACTGATACGTCGCCCTTGTTGGTTTGTAAGTTACAATAGCCACCGTGCCGAACTACGACTGTTTTTTCGACAATCTGACTGTTCCGTAATTGCCAAACTAACGGTTGAGGTACCGAAGCCCAAAGCGAGGATTTGTGGTCGGTGGTTGCTTGGGTTAGGAGTCGAAACGTGCGCTCTGATTGTGGATGAAAATGGTCGGTGTCATAGTTTTCTTTGAGTTGTGTCATTAGTCTCACACTCACGGCAATACTCAAAGAAAGTCCAAAAATAGTAATAAACGAGAAGAGTGTGTTCTTGACGAGGCTTCTGATTGCGATTTTGAGGTAGTTGCGTAGCATGGTTGTTTTTGTTTGTTTGAAAATTTACTCCGTCTTTAAACTCTCCACAGGATTCATCAAAGCTGCCCGAATGGCTTGGTAACTTACTGTGAGCATAGCAATTAGTACTGCACACAGCCCAGCTACGGCAAAAATCCACCATTCGATATTGATTCTGTATGCAAAATCATTGAGCCATTTGTCCATAAAATAGTAGGCAACGGGACTTGAAAGAACAATACTGACCAATACCAATTTGATAAAATCTTGCGACAATAATCGTACAATACTCCCCACACTTGCGCCCAACACTTTACGGATACCGATTTCTTTGATGCGTTGCTCGGCCATATAAGTTACGAGTCCAAAAAGACCCAAACAGGCAATCAAAATGGTCAGAAAAGCAAAAATCAAGGCTACTTTTCCGATGCGCTGCTCGGTGCGGTACATTTCGTCGAAAGAATCATCAAGAAAACGGTAACTGAAAGGCATTTCGGGGGCCATCTGTTTCCACTTTGCTTCAATCTGGCTGATTAGCTGCGGCGTATTTGCGGTATTGATTTTGAAAAACATTCCGTTGCGACTGCTTCCTAAAATAAAGCACAAAGCCCCGATGTTTTTGCGTAATGACTGAAAATGAAAGTTTTTGACAACACCCACAATCGTGAGGGCTTCACTTTCTTGATTTCCCAAGTTTCGATATATAATTTTTCCGATGGGGTCGTCATAGCCAAGCATTTTGGCGGTGGTTTCATTGATGATAATTCCACTTGAATCTGAACCAAACGCTTCTGAAAAATTCCGACCTTTGGCCATTTCCATGCTCAATGTTGGGATATAGTCATGGTCAATTCCCCAAACTTGCATATTCAGACCATTTTTTTCGGTCATTACGGCTTCTTTTGAAAAAGTCTCATCGTTTCTTGATGAATTGGAAACGGGTAAATATTGCGACATGGCGCCCATTTTGACACCTGCCATTTGAGTGATTTTACTTTTGAAAGCCTCTTTGCTTTCTTTGAGTGCGGTCGTACCGTCCAAGACCAGCACTTGATCTTTGCTGAAACCTATGTTTTTGGTCTGAATAAAATTGAGTTGTTGGTAAACAATGACCGTGGCAATGATGAGTGTCAGGGAAACCACAAACTGAAACGTAACCAAGAAACTACGTAAACTACTGTTGGCAAAACCTGCATTGAGTTTGGTTTTCAGGACTTCGATGGGCTTGTAAGAAGCCAAGAAAAATGCGGGATAATAGCCCGCTAAAACACCTACCAATAGCGGCAAAAGTACTAAAAAAGGAAGAAGCTGAACGCTAAAAAGTGTTGAAAAACGGAAAGATTTAGCCGCTAAATCGTTGAAAGCGGGCATCAATAAAGCAATTATCAACAGCGCCAAAGCGAGGGCAATATAGCTCGTCAGAACAGATTCGGCCATAAATTGCCAGATGAGTGTGCTTTTTTCGGTACCTAAAACCTTTCTGATACCTACTTCTTTGGCCCGATTGGCCGAGCGAGCCGTACTCAAATTCATGAAATTGATGCACGCAATGAGTAACAAAAACAAGGCCACTACCCCAAAAATATACACATATTGACTATTTCCGCCCGCATTGATTTCAAAAGACCTATCCGATTTTAAGTGAATATCGGTCATCGGGAAAAGGCTATAACTGAGGTCGTTTCCTGCTTTTTTGAAGTCGTCCATCGTTTTTATTTCCATGAATTGCTTGGCTTGTGGCAAAATATAACGCTCAACTACTTCGATAAATTTTTTGTTAAAATCTTGGTAATTTGTGCCTTCACGCAAGCGAATGTAAGTGCTAAAATTATGACTTAAAAAATTTCCGAAATTGTATTTGACGTTATCCATCGAAAGAATAAAATCGAAATTGAAATGGGTATTGGTTGGAATATCGGCATAAACTGCGGTGATGTTATAAACTGCGCTTTGGCCAACACCAACTTCAAGCGTTTTGCCTACGGCTTGTGTTGTGCCAAAATATTTTATTGCCATAGATTCGCTTATAGCCGCTGTGTTTGGATTATCTAAGGCCGTTTTTGGGCTGCCTTCCAAAACAGGAATTGAAAATAGTTCAAAAAAGGTAGAATCGGCATGAGCGATACCGTTTTCGACAATAAATTCATTGCCTTTTTTTATAAAACTGCTCCCGTAATTGGTATAAAGCCTCGTAAACTGTTCGACTTGTGGATAATCTTTTTTCAACACAGCACCCATCGGGTCGGCACTTTGCGACATTTTCATGTCTATGCCGCCAAACCGAATGTCGGAATTGATGCGATAGATACGGCTGGCGTTTTTGAAATGACGGTCAAAACTCAGTTCATCTATGACATAGAGCGTAATCAAAAGGCAACAGGCCATGCCCATGGCCAGCCCAACTATGTTAATAAAACTGTAAACCTTGTTCTTGACGAGGCTTCTGATTGCTATTTTGAAATAGTTGCGCAGCATTTTCTTTTTTGTTTATATTTGTAAAAAATAAAAATAATTATGGAATTATTAACCGAACCATTAGTCGAGGAAAGGGAACTTTCGCTCTACGAACTTGAACGAAATAAGCCTATGCCAAGTCTAAATCATGCTCTGGTTCAAAGTAATTTAATCTTTGAATTGAAAACACTGTATCGAAACAATTATTCTTTTCCTTCGGAAATAGAAATCTCAATGCCTCAAAAGCCAAATTGTGTGCCTGATATTGCTATCTACTCTAAAATTCAGTTTGACCATTTGCACGACATTATCAAAATGAAAGAAATGCCTATAACAGCTATCGAAATCGTTTCATCGTCGCAGTCTAATGATGATATTTTAGATAAATTTGAGCGATATTTTTTAGCTGGTGTTCAATCTTGTTGGTTGGTGATGCCAAGTTTTCAAGCTATTTCTGTTTATTCAGGTATTGGCAAATACCAGTTTTTTAATAATGATATGACACTAACCGACCCCACCACAGGAATCGAATTGTCTTTGAATGAAATTTTTTGTTAGTTATTTTACTCCGTCTTCAAGCTCTCAACAGGATTCATCAAAGCTGCCCGAATGGCTTGGTAATTTACTGTGAGCATAGCAATAACGATAGCCAACGTAGCTGCAATCACAAACACTGGCCACTTAATTTCTATCCGATAGGCGTAGCTTTCCAAGAATTTGCTCATCAAAAAATAGGTAATAGGGCTGGCTACTACCAATGCAACCAAAACCAATTTGATAAAATCGGCAGACAACAGCCGCACTAAATTAGCCACACTTGCACCAAGTACTTTTCTGATACCGATTTCTTTGGTACGCTGAAAAGCCGTGAGCGTAGCCAAACCAAACAATCCCAAACAAGAAATCAAAATGGCAATAATGGTAGCCAAGTTTACGACTCGGGCTATGATACGCTCGCCAGCATAAAAATTTTCAATCATGTCGTCATAAAACGCATACTCAAACGGTGCATTGGCGTAAGTCTGTTTCCATAGCTTTTCCATTTTTTTTATTCCCACTTGCCAGTCGGCAGGGTTTGTAGAGGCCATCTTGATATTAAAATTGTTGAGACTACTTTTGTCGGTCATCAAAGCTAGGGGTTGTATTTTTTGGCTAAAAGTAGCTGTATGAAAATCGCTGACCACACCCACAATGGGTATTAAAGTCGTGGTATTGTTTTCGGTCAAATATTTGCCAACGGCATCTTGTGGATTCATAAAACCAAACTCTCGAGCGGCAGTGGCATTGATAACGTACTCTTTGACGGTATCGCTGGGGGCCAATTTGCGCCCTGCCAGTAGCTTCATACCATACAAATCTACAAGGTCAGTGTCCACATATTTGCGATAGACATTGCTCTCTACTTCGCCTTTTTTACCTTTATATTTGAGTGTATTGCTCGAAAAAGACTGGTTAAATGGGGGCTGGCCCAAGCTCACTGCACTTACTTCGGTCATGCGTTTAAATTCTTGTTTGAGCGCAAATTGTTTGTTTTCATACAACGGATTTTGCGATAATTTCCATGGCACGCCCACCGTCAGAATAGCTTCACGCTCAAAACCCAAATTGGCAGTGAGGGCATAGTTCAGTTGCTGATTCCATATCAAGGCTCCAATAATAAACCCCTGCGCTACTACAAACTGAAACACGATGAGGCTTTTGCGAAGCGTAAAACGGTTTTTGCCAATCGTAACACTCAACTGCCCACGCAACACCTGCACAGGCTGAAAACGGGTAATTAGCACACTCGGATACCACCCCGACAACAACGACACCACTACCACCAGCAACGCCACAAAGCCCAATGTTTGCCATGGGTTTTGGTAAAGTGCTGCGCCTTCGGGTAGTAAGTTGCCAAACGA
>JAYVJH010000171.1:0-2387 GCA_043769455.1 Runella sp.
GCCGCTACCACAAATTCATATTTGACAGTTTGCCGAAAAGCATAGAGTTTGAGGTCAATATTTGGGTAAATATTTTTATAAATAATTTCGCCAAACGTAGGTACATCACTTGCCCAGTGCGACTGGTCGTTTCCCAGAAAGTAATTAAAATGCAGTTCGTTTTGGTGGTTTTCGAGTAATTGCGGGGCTGGCTGGCTTCCATCAAAAAATACCTCAACCGAATGTCCATTTACAACATCGCTACTGTTGGGGTCGGGGGTTGTGGCATGGCGGCGGCGTTGGGAGTCGGTATCCATAAAGACATAAAGCAGCGATTGATTTTTGAGAACCAAGTAACCACCAGGTATTTCGGCACGGTAACGAATGGCCTCGTTCCATTGACCTTTATTTTTTATAAATCGAACGGCAGGTATGTTTTGAGATTTTGTTTCAACACCAAAACCACACATCAACACCAAAGCCAACAGTAATTGTATGGCTATTGTGAGAGACATTTTGGGGCTAAATTCAATACTTTGCACTTTCGATTGCATACTTTTAGTTTGTTTTAGTTCAAAATTAACGCTTTTTCGTAGTTTTGTAGTTCAAAAATACAAAATATGTTAGAGCAATTAGAATCAATCAAAGAAAGGTTTGACGAAGTATCGCAGCAGATAGTACAGCCAGAGGCCATGACCGACCAAAAACGGTTTATGAAAATCAGTAAAGAATATAAAGACTTAGAGAAAATCGTAGTTCAATATCAAGAATACAAAAACATACTCTCGAATATATCGGGGGCAAAAGACTTGCTCAATACCGAAAAAGACGAAGACCTCAGAGAGATGGCCAAGGAGGAACTAAACGAACTCGAACCCAAACTCGAAGCCATCGAAGAGGTCATCAAAGATATGCTCATACCCAAAGACCCCAACGACAGCCTAAACGTACTGCTGGAAATTAGAGGTGGTACTGGTGGCGACGAAGCAGCGATTTTTGCTGGCGATTTGTTCAGAATGTACCAACGGTTTTGCGATAAAATGGGCTGGAAAATGGACATCATGGACTTTACCGAAGGCAGCACAGGCGGCTACAAAGAAATCGTGTGTGGTATTGAGGGCGAAGATGTCTATGGCAAACTCAAATTTGAATCGGGCGTGCATCGGGTGCAGCGTGTGCCAGTTACCGAGTCGCAGGGACGAGTACATACCTCGGCGGCAACGGTGGCCGTGATGCCCGAAGTCGATGACGTGGTTGAGGTCGAGGTCAATCCTGCTGATATTGAGATTATTACGTCTCGGTCGGGAGGGGCTGGTGGCCAAAACGTAAACAAAGTAGAAACCAAAGTACAGCTCACGCACAAGCCCACGGGCATAGTTGTAACGTGCCAAGTAGAGCGAAGCCAACACGGCAACCGTGCAAGAGCAATGAATATTTTGAAGAGTAGGTTGTATGAAATGGAACTCAAAAAACAAAATGAGGCCATATCGTCGCAACGCAAAACGTTGGTAGGCAGTGGCGACCGCTCAGACAAAGTCCGTACCTACAACTACCCACAAAGCCGTGTAACCGACCACCGAATAGGCTACACAGCCTATAACCTACCAACGGTGATGGACGGCGAAGTTGGGGTTTTTATTGAACAACTTCGCATAGCCGAAAACACAGAACGCCTCAAAGACGGAGTAGTAGGATAATACAAGACGACAAAGGCGAACATCGATGTTCGCCTTTGTCGTCTTGTATTAACTCGCATGGTTATTGGTGTTTAATCTATTAGCTCAATCCTGACTAACTCTCCCACAAGCCCAGCATAACTTATCAAGGCATCTGGTGGGGGGAGAGGAATATCTCTACCTTTGATCGTTGGAGTCCTAAACGTAAACTTTATTTTACGAGACCGCCCAGCAAAAAGTATTTGTTTGGGCATATTGCAGCAAATAATGGCATGGCGACGCAATATATATTTGTATATTACATCTTCTGGGATATCTATTTTATATAGAGTATCAGCCAGAATGGTGTAGTAACGTAACGAGTCTCTATTTCCGCTATATTCAGCTGTTTGACCATAGAGATTATAAAACGTATAGGTGTATTTAAATGACTCCTCACAATTGCTAAAAACTGAATTGACACAACACGAAGGTAGATTTTCAAATACTTTCTGCTCTGGTATAACTGCCTTACTACATGACATTGCAAAGAGTAAGACCAAACATACAAATAGGTTTTTCATGGTTATTGGTGTTTAATCTACCAGTTCAATCCTGACTAACTCTCCCACAAGCCCAGCATAGCTTATCAAGGCATCTGGTGGGGGAAGACGAAGACCTTTACCTGTTGGGACTCTACACGTAAACTTTACCTTGCGAGACCGCCCTGCAAATAGTATTTGTTTGGGCATA
>JAYVJH010000172.1:0-6913 GCA_043769455.1 Runella sp.
AGCTTCGGCTCTGATATTATCTGGCTCTTTATTGACAACCAAAACGCTATCTGTGTGAGTAACACTCTGGGCGGCATCGGCATCAAACCCATTACCACAAAGTAGTATCAGCAATACAAATAATTTTTTGATGTAATTGGTCTTCATGTTCTTATTTATTTTACGGCCTCAAAGCAATAAATACTATGGTCGGTGGTGGCTATGATTTTACCTTTTTTACCATTTTGGGCTGGTACACCCGTTACAAAACCCTGAAACCAAGAATCTGAAATTTTGTTGAGTTTTATATCTGGCGAGGGTATGTCCCAGAGTAATTTGCCTGTGGCGACTTCGATGGCTTTGAGTTTCGTGCCGCCAATACAGTAAACAACGCCGTTTTGGTAGTATAAATCGCTCACCGTTACACTTGCGTTCAGTTCCCACTCTCTAAATCCATACTCACCATTAAGACAGTATAATACACCATCTGTGCCATTGACCAAGACTTTGTTATCGGCAACAAGTTTATCGCTTGTGCTAACTCCCTGTGGCAAAAACTTGTTCCGCCATTTCCATTGACCTTTTATTACATCAAATCTACCAATGGTGGTTGGTAGGCCAAAGCCAATAATTATGTCGTTGTCTATAAAACGTGGAAATCCGCCTGACGTACCTCCTTCGGTTGGGTTACTCAATTCTACTTTTTCATATAGCCAAGTTTGTTTTGTTGTATTGTATAAACCCATATAGCTATGCCATTTTGCGTTTACATCATTATTCACTGCTTCGCTAAATACTATTGCCAACAAGGTATCGGTATTTATTTTTATAGGGGAAGCGTAATGTACCACACCTTTAAGTGTCTGGTCATTATCATTTGGAAAAACGATGGTTTCGTACTTAGGTGTTACCAAATGAGAAACATTACCATTCAGTACATTTGCCTTGAAAACGCCGTCTTTTAGCCCTTTTTTGCCTTGTGTTTCTGGTAATATACCCAATAAATAATAGGAATCACCCAAATTAGTTACGGATCTGTTTCCATAGCTCATTGGCTGTCGTACCTTCCATACTGTTTTTCCAGTGTCCAAATTGATACAGTAATGATAACTACCATCAACTATAATCATTAAATTATCTTGAATAAAATAATTATGAAGAAATGAATTGAAAGAATTGCTTGTAAACTGCTCATTCCAACTCCAAATATTTTCCCCTGTGTTTAAATCCTTTAATACAAGATAAGATTCGCCAATAGTTTTAAATAATGGATTGTCTGTCTTACGTTTTGCAAGAGCTACAGGATTGTTTTTATAAGTATATCCTGAGTACATCCCATAATTAGGGGGGCCATCTGTCATGGATTTTCCCCATATTGGGGGTAGCTGTGTCGCTACCCCCTCTGAAGTTACAGATTTTGGCAAATTTTGAGAAAAATCCTCTTTAATACATGAAACTACACTCAATAGTATCAATGTAAATGACAAGATAGTTTTCATTGCCGTCTATTTATTCTAAACACATTATTTGCTCCATCGTAATTTTGGTCAAATACCCTATTCAGAGTAGGTTCAATCCTATCCCATCGTAGATGTTCTTGATGGTTAATATTCCCTTCGGCTTTCAAAACAACATCTCGCCACGCACCGCCATCATTTCGCTGTGAACTGGCTGGTACTACGCCATCGCTTTCGGTTTTGATGTAATTGGTGTAACTGTATGGTTGCGATACCCAGCAGGCGGCTCGGCAAGCATCGGGGTTGGCGGTAGTGCCACAGACACTGTAATAATAGTTATAGTCGCATATCATTTTGGGTGTAGAGCCAGATACTGTCTGCGAGTAGGCGGCACCGATAAGCTGCGCCCAAGCATCGTTAGAGGTATTCAGAACCCAGTCTCGGCCTGCTCCCCATTCGTTACCTCGCCAGTCAAAATAAGCGTGTGCTGGAAATAATATCCAACTCATTGCAAACTCTGCATCGGCTGCAATCATATACACACCAGCGATGGTATTCATGGTATTAATGCCCTTTTCGTCATCGCCTTGCGTAAAAGTACCTATCAATCGCCAAAGTAGTGGGTTTGTCTCGCTCCCCCAAATATTGATTTTAGGTTTAGGCGCAGTTTGGGATACTATACCAGTCATATAAGCACCTTCGGGTGAGAGGTCTGCAATAGTGGTCGGTGTAAGACTTAGTTTATTGATAAGCATATTGACAACAAGAGCTGCAACTTCGTTTGAATAAATACTTCCCCAAAAAGCGATACTTATAAATAAATATCCAATTACAGGGTTTAAAACGAAAAGAGTCGAGCCTGCTTTCGGTCCTCTCAACAGTTGAATCGTGGCATTATTTATCAACGCTTGCGCTTCGCCATCACGTACAGCATTTACAATGCGTGCGCCTCGCAGAGGTGCACCAAGTGTAATAATACCAGTCCATCTGTTGCTATTCGATATATTTAACTGTCTGGCTGCAACGCCACCCATACTATGGCCTATAGCTATGCCTGTACCATTGAGCGATGAAGTCGTGGTAACTCCTACTTCCGTTACCATGGTATTTACACCGTTATTTGTAGCATACTGGCCATTGGTAAATGTAGGAATTTGCCGAGCGGCAAAGTAGTTATCGGCAGTGCTGTTCCACGAAGTGGCATCACCGCCAAGCCCATGTATCCAGTCTATTCGTTTATTTTGTGCGTAACTATTTATTGCTACTAAGCAAAAAGTTACAAGCGTTACGATTTTATATATTGTTTTCATTGTCTTATAAGTTATCGGTGATAGTCATTTTTGCATAAAAATTTTGTTTGATGTGCTTTATTTTACGGCCTGTTTTGGGGTCGTCTTCGTAGCTTTCAGAGCGTACCTCTTCTACTTCGCTGTTGCCTTTGTCGTTGGTCTTGTATTTGATGTACGACTTGTGTAGTATTTTGTTGGCTTGTTTGTCGTAGATTTCACCACCCATCAGTCGGTTGTTTTTGAAGTCGTAATACTGCACTGTGGCTTTGGGGCTGAAGTCTTTGCCGCCTCGTTCGGCTTCGGTGAGGTCGTGCTTTATTTTGGTTATGCCCTTGTCTTCGCTGATTTCTGCCCCTCGTTTTTTGGCTTCGGCCACTACCTCATCTTTGTCCACCTTTGGTGCGCCTGTAATGCGGTCGGCTAAGGTTACGCTTTTGTTGTTGGCTTTGCGCTGTTTGGCATCGGCCAATAGTTTGATGGCAAAATCGGCTGGCATTTTCTGTGGTTGGCCTACTTCTTTGCCCGAGCGGTCGTAAAACTGTACTATTCCATTTCGGGCTACGGTTTTCTGTACGCTCCAATCGTTGGGCGTAGCTTGCAGGTTGGCTGGTACTAATTCTTTGTGTTGCGGCTCTAATTGTTGCGTTGTCATCTCGAAAGCACCATCGGCATAAATTTTCATGTCAATAGACCTTCGATTGAGTCTGGGCATTGCTCCAATTTGTTCAATGGCCTTAACAGCTTTTCTTTCAAGGCTTTCGATTTCGCTAAAACTAAATTCTTCTACTTCGTAGCTTACGGCAAGTGCAGCATCGCTTGCCGTTCGTGCGTTTGAGAATGTGTTTTTCTCAGGGGTTTCCAGAAACGACTTTTTGTCATCACAACCCAACCCAATAGCTGCAACCGTTACCACGGACATCAGCCAACTCCAATGCTTTTTCATGATTTTGTATTGGTTTTAAAATAAAATAGTTAGTTACCACAAAGCCTCGCCTAAATCTGTCAAGATGGGTACGAAGATTTATTTTTACAAAGTTCAGTACTATTTATGACTAATGTATGTGATGTAAATCAATTTTGAATGTGACATAAATCAATTTTTGTGCTTGCCGCTCATGTATCTGCTCAGAGTTTCACGGGCTATGCCTAAGTAAGAAGCAATGTGGTGGTTGGGTGTTTGCTCAAAAATAGTGGGATATTGAGCCATAAACTGACTTATACGAACCGATGCAAGGGTACTCCGCATGACGTTCACTCGTTTGTTGTACATCAATATATATTTTTCGGTTACGAGCCGTCCAATTCTATCGGCCGCAGGGTAGTTGTCGTAAAGTTGGGTGAGTATATGTAGCGGAATGGCAACAATTTCTGACTGGCCCAACAGTTCTATGGTTTCCAATGAAGGCATTTGTGTTAAAAAACTTTCGGGCGAATAAATAAAATCGCCACTTTCGGCCAATAACGTCGTTGTGTCCTCGCCTTTGTCGGACGTTAAATATGCCCGTGCCAGTCCACTTTCTACAAAATAAATATGGCCACAAACCTGACCGACATCTAACAAAACAGTACCTTTTCGGTATTTGCGAATGGTCAAGTTTTGTTTCAAAAATACCTCAATTTCTTTTGAGATAGGGGTATGTACGCTGAGGGTTTCGATTAGTTTCATGGCTATTTTTTGTTCTACAATAATTGATAAATAGTGAATAGTGAAAGACGAACAACGAAAAGTGTTATAATTAACTAATAATCAGATATTTAAAACAGACCAAAACTTTGTTTATTTATACGCAACTACGGACGATGATTACAAATGAAAATTGAATCTTAAATTACCAATTATTTTGTAAATTTTTGTGATTAAAAAACAAAAAACATTAAATAACGGCTGTCTTTAACAATATCGTACAAGGCCGATGCGCTATTTTTGGTTTATTCAGCCAATCTCAATTTTATCAGGCGCCTCAATCTGTCAATCTGGCAGTTTTGGGGACTTTGGTCTAAGTTTTGTGAATGTTCAATCAAAACGACTTGAAAGTAGTGGTCTGAGAGGACTCAGACCACGGAAATCCATCGTTTTTTAGAACCTTAGTACTGTGGCAATTTATTATCAATTATTCATTATCAATTTTACATTATTTTAGATATGACTGAAAAAGGACAATTATCGATTCACACGGAAAACATTTTTCCGATTATTAAAAAATTCTTGTATTCTGACCACGAAATTTTCTTGCGTGAGTTGGTTTCAAATGCCGTAGATGCTTCGCAAAAAGTACAAAAATTGGCCTCTTATGGCGAGTATGGCGGCGAAGTGGGCGAACTCAAAGTAACTGTAAAGCTCGATAAAGAAGCCAAAACGATTACAATTTCTGATAATGGCGTGGGTATGACTGCCGACGAAATCAAGAAATATATCAATCAGATTGCGTTTTCGGGAGCGACAGAGTTTATTGAAAAATACAAGGACAAAGGCGACGAAAAAGGCATCATTGGCCACTTCGGTCTGGGTTTTTACTCGGCCTTTATGGTGTCCAAAAACGTCGAAATCATCAGTAAGTCGTATCAAGAAGGCAGCGAGGCTATTCGCTGGATTTGCGATGGTTCAACCGAATTTAGCATCGATCCATCTGACAAAACGACACGTGGCTCAGACGTAGTGCTACACATAGCCGAAGATTCAGAAGAATTTTTGGAAGAATACCGCTTGACTCAAATCTTAGAAAAATATTGTAAATTTTTGCCAATTCAGATTGAGTTTCAAGACAAGGTTATCAACAATCCGACACCTATCTGGACAAAAGCACCAGCCGACTTGAAGGACGAAGACTACTTGGCGTTTTATAAAGAACTACACCCTTACTCGGAAGACCCACTGTTTTGGATTCATCTCAACGTGGACTATCCTTTTAACCTGACAGGCGTGTTGTATTTCCCAAAACTTAAAAATGATTTTAGTCAGCGTAAAGAAAAAATACAATTATACAGCCGCCAAGTTTTTATTACTGACGAAGTAAAAGACGTAGTGCCAGACTTTTTGCAGATGCTACACGGCGTGATTGACTCGCCAGATATCCCACTAAATGTATCTCGCAGTTATTTGCAGGCCGATGGAAACGTCAAAAAAATCAATGGTTACATTACCCGCAAAGTAGCTGATAAACTACTCGAAATTTTTAGAAATGACCGTGAGGGTTACGAGAAAAAATTTGACGACATTGGCCTTTTTGTTAAGTATGGTTATATTTCAGAAGAAAAATTTGCAGATAAAGCCAAAGAGTTTTGTCTATTGAAAAACGTTGATGGCAAGCACTTTACCTTTGACGAATACCGTGAACACGTACAGGCCAACCAAACCGATAAAGACGGCAATGTAATTTGGCTTTATACCAACGACGTGGCCAAGCAAGACGGCTACATACAGTCGGCTAAGAAACGAGACTATGACGTGTTGGTGCTGGATACGGTCATTGACAGCCACTTTATCAACGGTCTCGAAAGTAAATTAGAAAAGACAAACATCAAGCGTGTAGATGCCGATATATTGGACAAACTCATCGAAACAGAGTTTAAGTCGGTAACGGTGATGTCGAGTACTGATATTGAAAAAGTACAAAAATTATTTACAGATACCCTCAGCGACAAAAAGCTAACAATAGCCGTAGAACCCATGCCTGTCGATGAGTTGCCTGTGATTATTACCCAAAACGAGTTCATGCGCCGTATGCAAGACATGGCAGCAACGGGCGGCCAGAATATGTTTTATGGTTCTATGCCTGTGATGTACAATGTGTCGGTGAATGCCAACCATGAAGTAACTCAAAAAATACTAAATACGACTGACGAAGCCGAGCAAAAAACATTGATAAAGCACGCCTATAATTTGGCTTTGCTGTCGCAAGGGTTGCTGACAGGCTCAGAACTCACAACGTTTATCCAGCAAGCCGCTGCGAGGTTGTAGGTTGCTAAAAATCTTTTTGCTAACGAAGCCTTCGCTTAGAGCGAAGGCTTCGTTGGTACTGAGGAGTTGGTGTTTAATCTATTAGCTCAATCCTGACTAACTCTCCCACAAGCCCAGCATAACTTATCAATGCATCTGGTGGGGGAAGACGAAGACCTTTACCTGTTGGGACTCTACACGTAAACTTTACCTTGCGAGACCGCCCTGCAAATAGTATTTGTTTGGGCATA